>JBDTPR010000750.1:0-3340 GCA_039932635.1 Candidatus Solibacter sp. | reverse complement strand
ACAGTTTGGGGATCCACACCGGGCCGCCGATGGTTCCGCCGTAGTCCGCTAGATGCTTGACCACTTTTACGTGATGCCCGGTGCCGTCGTTAGTGAACGGAATGCCCGCATTGAAGATCGTATTTTCGAGGTAATTGTAGGCGCTGCCGTGGTACTGATTCGTGCCGCTCTTCGACGTGAAGTTGTAGATACCGCCGCCGCCGACTCCGCCATACTCGGCGGAGAAATTCGAGGTCTGCAAAGTGAATTGCTCGATGGCCTCCACCGACGGTTGTACTTCGTCCGAAACCTGCGTCGAGTAGGGGTCGTCAGCCTGCTGGCCTTCAAACACGATCTTGAAATTGATCGCGCCGCCGTTGATCGAGATGTTGTTCCAGCCGTTGAAATACGCGCCCGGCGTCATCTGGATAAAGGACAGCGGATTTCGGATCGCGCCCGCTCCGATACCGAAGTTGATCGGTAGCTCTTCGATCTGCTTTCCGGTGATCGTCATCGACTGCTCGGCGCTCTCGCTCTTCAGCAGCGTCGATTCCGCGGTGACGGTCACCGATTCGGTGGCTGCGCCGACCTTCAGCACCACGTCAACTCGGGTGGTGACGGCGACTTGCACCTGTATGTTGCTCTGCTCGAACTTACTGAAGCCCGGCTTCTCCACGGAAAGCGTGTAAGTGCCCACTGGCAGCTGAAGCAAAGAATAGTTGCCGGTTCCGGTGGTTAATGTGTCTGACTTGGTTCCAGTATCGGTATTGATAAGTACAACCTGGACGCCCGGGACAAATGAGCCCGTGGAATCCGAGACGGTACCGGTAATGGCTCCGCGATTGCTTTGTCCAAACAGAGGACACGACAGCAACAAAACCGCGAGTATAGTTTTCACGACCCCTCCAAATAGAATCACAGTTGATGGATTTCGATGCGGAAATCGATCTTCTGAAATTTCAGATGAAGTGATTGTACTCCAAAATCATTCGGAGAGCCACAGTTCAACGTGGCTATGTCAACCAGGCTATCGCCGCTTGCGATTCATCCCATGAAGCCGTAAAGTACAGGGTGCGTACGTGCTGCTACTCCTCGCCATCCCCGCCCTCTTCGTCGGGAATCAGGCATGTTTCCCATGCCACCAGGCAATCTCCCGAAGCTACGGTGTGAGCCCCATGGCCTTGAGTAGCGGCCGCAACCTGCCGCCGCTGACTCCGGGATCGTTCCGCCACGCCCCTTCGCAGGTGCGCTACGAGATCGACGCCAAAGGCGCGGTCGGGCTGTCCAAGGCTGATGTCCGGGACCAGCGCCAGCTGAGCTACTTCATCGGGTCCGGCGTTGCCGGTCGAAGTTTCGGCTATCTCCGCGGTGGATTCCTTTTTGAGGCGCCCGTCACCTGGTACACGCAAACCGGTTCCTGGGATGCCTCTCCCGGTTATGCCTCGGATTCCGCATCCAACTGGAGCCGACCGCTCGATCCCTCCTGCCTCTTCTGCCATGCCAGCCAACTCCGGCCTCGCGAGGGCACGCTCAACGGCTACGCCGACCCGGCCTTCACGCAGAACGGAATCGGTTGCGAACGCTGTCACGGAGCCGGGTCCCTCCACATCGAAGGCAAGGGCAAGATGGTGAACCCTGCCACGCTGGCGCCGGCGGCCCGCGATGCCGTCTGCGCCCAGTGCCATCTGACCGGCCAGTCGCGGGTTGCCCGGGCAGGCCGACAGCTCGCAGATTATCGACCGGGCGACCTGTTGCCCGATTTCGCCGCCACCTTCGTGTCTACGACGGGAGGCGGCTTCCAGGTCAATAGCCATGTCGAGAAACTTGCGCAGAGCGCTTGCAAGCGCGCTGCCGGCGACCGCCTGTGGTGCGGTTCCTGTCACGACCCGCACACCGTCCCGGCCGCCTCCGAGCGCGCCGCGTGGTATCGGGCCAAATGCCTTACCTGCCACGAGGCGGTCGATTGCTCCCGTGGCACAGACTGCGCCGGCTGTCATATGCCTAAGAACCCCGCCGTCGATGCCGGCCACGGCGTTTTCACGGATCACAGCATCCCGCGCGTGGCGAGTTCATCGCAGACGGCCCGCGCTAAGGCATCGGACTCATGGACTCTCCGCGGCTTCACGGCCACCGACGCCGGAGATCGGGAATTAGGCCTCGCCTATGCCGAAATCGGCGTCAGGACAGGCGACCGCCGTCAGCAGGCGGAAGCCATCCGACTGCTGACCGCTGCGCCCCCGGACGCCGAGTTGCAAGTTCGCCTCGGCGATCTCCAGGAGCGGGCCGGCAACCCTGGCCGCGCCGTGGAGCTTTACCGGGCAGCATTGCGCCAGGATCCGAATCTGGTTGTGGCGTTGGTCAACCTCGGTCGCCTATACGGATCCAATGGCCTGCTCGATCAGGCCATCACGCTTTGGCGCGAAGCTCTGAAGCGGAACCCCTGCCTGGCGGAGGCCGGCACGAACCTACAAATCGCTTTGCGTGCGAAAAACGATGCAGCCGGTGTGGAAGCCGTCCGGCGCAGCCAGGAATTCTGCATCTTCCGCTGAGCGCTGTCGGGCGGACCCCAATAGGCGTTAACTCAAGTCTCGGTGGATCGCTGGAAGCGACCGCCCCTTGTGGCGACGGAATTCGGGTTTCCAATGTCTTGGAGCCGCGACGAGCTAAGTTAACGCTTATTGGGCGGACCCCGGGTCCGCGCACGCCTTCGTCCCGCATCGGAGCGAAGCTCCGCCCCACAAAACAGGAGCACAGCAATTGCCAGGGGTGCAGCAAAATGGCCAATCGACTACTCAGTCTCGCGCACCACGCGTAAGAACGCCGTCACCGTCGCCGACCCATTCCCATTCCACGCCGCCGACACGCGAGTCCGCAAGCCGCGCAATGGACGGTAAACCACGCCGCTCCACTTGAACCGCTGCACGCAACCCGGAGCCAGCGAAATACCCATTCCCGCTTCCACCAGGCAGATCACCGAGTGCCACTGGGTTGCCTCCTGCACCACGTCGGGCAGAAAGCCGGCGTCCGTGCAAAATGACAGGAGACGGTCGTAGAACGCCGGACCCAGCCGCCTTGGGAAGAAGACGAATGGCTCGCCCCGTAGGGCCGCGATGCGCAACTCCTTCGTCTTCGCCAGGCGGTGGGAAGACGGCAGGGCCGCCACCACGCCCTCCTCAAAGACGACCTCGCTATTCGCGGTGGTCACCTCGCGCAGGAAGCCTAGATCGATCTCCCCGGCGCGCAGCGCATTCTCGATCGCGCTGGTGGATAATTCACGCAGCGCGAACTGCACGCCCGGATATAGCCTGCGGTACTTGCGAATCGCCGCGGGCAGCGACGAGAGCATCACCGAAGGCGGCAC
>JBDTPR010000749.1:0-3347 GCA_039932635.1 Candidatus Solibacter sp. | reverse complement strand
TCGGCATCCAAGCTGGTTTATGATTTCGTCTCCGGCTTCCACCGGAAAAACGATGACGGCACCACCACGCTGGAAAACGGGCGACTGCCGCTGTTTCGGAATTTCGACGAGCATGGCAATCAACTGGCGCGGCCTAACACGCTGCTGATCGATAGCGAGCAATTGGAATCGGGCGAGGCGCTGGACGATAACTTCCGCAACATGGCGAGCGACGAAATCGACCGTTTCCGGCGCGAAATTATCGAGCGTACCGGCGACCGCCAGCAGGCCGAGGGACTCACCGACCAGGAGTTGCTGCGGGAAGTGATGAACACGGTGGGCAAGACGGGTCGGCTGGGCGAGTCCATACGCTGTGTGGTGTCGGTCTCTATGCTGACGGAAGGATGGGACGCCAACACGGTGACGCATGTTCTGGGGGTGCGGGCGTTTGGGACGCAACTATTGTGCGAGCAGGTGATTGGGCGGGCGCTGCGCCGCCAGTCCTATGACCTAAATGAAGAAGAGCTGTTCAACGTGGAGTATGCGGACGTGCTGGGGATTCCGTTCGATTTCACGGCGAAGCCGGTGATTTCGCCGCCGCAACCGCCGCGAGAGACCGTTGTGGTGAAGGCGATGCGTCCGGAGCGCGACGCGCTGGAAATCCGGTTTCCGCGGGTTTCCGGGTACCGCGTGGAATTGCCGGAAGAGCGGTTGACGGCGCAGTTCAGCGCGGAGTCGGTACTGGAGTTGACTCCGGAACTGGTGGGTCCGTCGAAGACAAAGAATGAGGGAATCATCGGGGAAGGTGTGGAGTTGACGCTGGAGCATTTGGGCGACATGCGGCTCTCCTCGCTGTTGTTCCATCTGGTGAAGCGGCTGATTTACACCAAGTGGCGGGATGCGGGGGAAGATCCGAAGCTGCATCTCTTCGGACAACTCAAACGGATCACGAAACAGTGGTTGGACACCTGTCTGGTCTGTAAGGGGGGCACGTATCCGGGGCAACTGATGTACCAGGAACTGGCGGATATGGCGTGCAACCGGATTACGGCTGCGATCACGGCGTCGATGGTGGGGACGAATCCGATCAAGGCGGTGCTGGACCCCTACAATCCGGCCGGGTCCACGCGGCACGTCAAGTTCAATACGTCGCGGCAGGAGCGCTGGCAGACGGATGCGCGGCGGTGCCAGATCAACTGGGTGATTCTGGATAGCGATTGGGAGGCGGAGTTCTGCCGGGTTGCGGAGGCGCATCCGCGGGTGAGGGCTTACGTGAAGAATCACAATCTAGGATTGGAAGTGCCGTATCGTTACGGATCGCAGGCGCGCAAATATTTGCCGGACTTCGTGGTCCAGGTGGACGACGGGCGAGGCGAGGACGATTTGCTGCATTTGATTGTGGAGATCAAGGGATACCGGAAAGAAGACGCCAAGGAGAAGAAAGCCACGATGGATACCTATTGGGTGCCGGGGGTGAACCACGATGGGCGGTATGGGCGTTGGGCGTTTGCCGAATTCACTGAGGCGTATCGGATCGAGGCGGATTTTGAGGCTAAAGTTGCGGCGGAATTCAGCCGAATGATAGATGCTGTGGCCGCGGCGGCGGTATAAGGGAGCAGCATGGCCACAAAATCGACTAAGACCGAGAAAAAGACCGTGGAAACGTTGACTCACGAAGAGGCGTCGCGCAGGAACATACCGACCGCGGAATACCAGAGTGTGATGCGCAAGGATGAGTTGACGCCGATTCGAGTGGCGTATGAGCGGCGCAACCGCGACCTGGACCCGCAACTGGTCTGGCGCGGCAAGGATGAGCAGGACTGGTCGGATCTGGTGACGCATGCGCCTCCGCTCTACATTCAGGAAAAGGTACACCCGAAGGTATTGATTGACGACTTGCTGCGGCGGAGCAAGGCGGATCAGGAGGCGGCGGAGGAGCAGATTAATCTCTTCGCGGATTTCAACGGGCTGCCGAGCAGCGACGCGAAGACGGAGTTTTATCAGCACGACGCGAACTGGACGAATCGCATGATACTCGGCGACAGCTTGCAGGTGATGGCGTCGCTGGCGGAACGCGAGGGGCTGCGGGGGCAGGTGCAGTGCATTTATTTTGACCCCCCGTATGGGATTAAGTTCAATTCGAACTTCCAGTGGTCAACGACAAGTCGGGATGTGAAGGATGGCAACGTCGATCACATTACGCGGGAGCCAGAGCAGGTAAAGGCGTTCCGGGATACTTGGCGGGATGGCGTGCATTCGTATCTTACCTATTTGCGGGATCGGCTCACGGTGGCTCGGGATTTGCTTGCGGAGAGCGGTTCGATTTTCGTGCAGATCGGGGACGAGAATGTGCATCGGGTCCGGTCTGTACTCGATGAAGTGTTTGGAGCAGAGAATTTTCTCGCGCAAATCTCGACGAAAACGTCAGGTGGATCAACCGGCGTTTACTTGGCAGGGGTAACGGATTTCGTACTTTGGTATGCGAAAAGCAAGGACCGTACGAAGTATCGAACCCCGCTGCGCACCAAGAGCTTGGGCGGCTCGGCGGCCGACAAGTACAGTCGAGTTAGGCTTTCCGATCTTGGCACACGCCCGTTAACAGTCGAAGAACGCTTGGGGGCAACGCCCCTCCCGACAGACGCCCGTGTTTATCGCCAAGACAATCTGACGAGTCAGAGCGTAGGTCGGGAAAAAGGAGAAGGCGCGGCATCGTGGTTTGGTGTAAAGATCCAGGGACAAGAGGTCAAGCCTTCCATCAGAGTCCGGTGGAAAACCAATGAAGAAGGCATGGGACGCTTGCTCAAGGCCACACGCGTCGAGATTACTGGGCAGAGTTTGGGCTATGTCCGCTACCTCGACGACTTCTCCGCTTTCGTCGAGGCTAATATGTGGGACGACATTGGCGGAGTGCAGAGTCGCGCAGACCCGAAGGTGTACGTGGTACAGACGGCTACTACGCTGATTCAGCGTTGTCTCCTGATGGCATCAGACCCAGGAGACCTTGTGCTCGACCCTACATGTGGCTCGGGCACGACCTCTTATGTGTGCGAGCAATGGGGCCGCAGGTGGATCACGGTCGACACGTCACGCGTCGCTCTCGCGCTTGCCCGCTCTCGAATTATGGGCGCGCGCTACTCCTACTACGTTTTGGCAGATAGTAAGGAAGGCCAGCAAAAAGAGGCTGAGATCACACGCTCTATCCGCTCCGACGCGCCGACCCATGGCGATATTCGGCAGGGCTTCCTGTATGAGCGTGTGCCGCACGTCACCTTGAAGTCCATCGCTAACAATGCCGAGATCGACGTCATCTGGGACAAGTTCCAGGGCATCCTCGAACCACTGCGGGAGCAACTGAATTCGGCGCTCCA
>JBDTPR010000748.1:0-3357 GCA_039932635.1 Candidatus Solibacter sp. | reverse complement strand
ACTGAACTCGCTGAAGGAGACGTTGCCCAGATTGACGTTGCAATCCACCGCATTGATGATGCAGACCTTGCTCTTCCAGTTGCCGCCGACGTTGACCGAGAAGGCATCCTTGTTGAAGGTGTTGAAGCCGAACGAGAAGTGGTTGAACATCCGCGGCGAGATGGTCCAATCGTAAGTCACGCGGTGCAGATCGGCGTCGAAGCTGGATTGCGAGAAGCCGTTGAAGGGCACGGGCAATCCGGCGGGACCGGAGGAGCCGGGCTGCAGCAGGTCGGTACCGCGATTGAACAGGTACGAGACGTGGTGGTTGGAATTGATAGCGTGGTCGATTTTCACGCTGAATTTCGTGGTGGACTCGGCCGAACTGCCGCCGGCGGAAACATAGTTGTTGCTGATGTAGCCGATGGTGCCGGGTACGATGCCCGCGCGATTGGGCACCAGCACCGTCTTCGCGATCGCGATGTACTGGTTGGAAACCTTGCTGAATTGCTGCGTCGGAATCATGTTGCCGGGGAAGGGATCGCGAATCGAGCCGGAGCCGCTCGGGTTGGGGCGCGTGGTCGCCGTGTCGTAGATCGGGATCTGCTGGTTCTTGCTGTTCACCAGGTTGGTGAAGTCGCCCCGGTACATTTCCGGAGTGGGAACGCTGGTGATGTTTCCGGCGCTGCCCTGGCGGTTGCGGAAGCCTTCGTACGCCACGAAGAAGAAGGTGCGGTTCCTGCCATTGTAGAGTTTGGGAATCCAGATCGGCGCGCCCAGCGAGCCGCCGAAATCGTTCTGCCGGTAGATGCCCTTGGTGGGCGCGAAGAAGCCGCGCGCGTCCACGTAATCGTTGCGGATGAAATCGTAAGCCGAGCCGTGGACCTGGTTGGTGCCGCTCTTCGAGGCGAAGCTGATCACGCCGCCCCCGGCCTGCCCGTACTCGGCCTTGAAGCCGTTGGTGTCCACGGCGAATTCCGTGATGGCTTCCACCGAAGGCGTCAGGTATGAGGTTTCGGTGGTGTTGCCTTGGCGATTGGTGTTGACGCTGATTCCGTCGAAGGTGGCCGCAAAGGCTCCGCCCTGTCCGCCGCCCAACGAGAGGTTGGTGCCGTTCTTGGCTTCGGGCACGGTGGTGACCAGATCGAAGGGACTGCGCATGGCGCCGCCCACCACGAGCGGTAACTCATCCACCAGTTTGTTCGGAACGCTGGTCGAGATCTTGGCGTCCTCGGTCTGCACCTGCGCGTTTTGCGCCTGCACTTCCACGGTCTGCGTGACGCCGCCCACCTGAAGGCTCACATCGACGCGCATGGTGGCGCCCGCGGTCAGCGTGATGTTATCGACGATGGAGGATTGGAAGCCCTGTTTGGTTACTTCCAGGCGGTACGTGCCCGGGCCGAGGTTGGCCGCGTTGTATTCCCCGGAGGAGGATGCCATTACGCTGGATACCGCGCCGGTTCCCACGTTAATGATTTTGACGGGTGCATTCGGCACCGCCGCGTTGGTGGCATCGGTGACGACGCCGGTAATGTTGCCGCGTTCAGACTGCGCGAAACCCAGTGTCGCAGCCGCAAATATTATCAAAAGCGAAAGCCTGATCGTCATTGGAACACCCCTCTTACGCGGAGGACCCGCCCGACATATCGGACATCCTATCACGCGAAGCCGCCGCGCGGCGCAATCAGCAGCCACTTGTCAACGAACGCGAATACCGTCTATTCAAATGTACATTTAGGATAATAATATCCTTTACTTAGGGGGGGGGGAAGTGTTATTGTTCCTCTTTAGATCGCTTTTAGGGTCTAACTCTCTACATCACAGGAGTCATTGGATGTTCCGATGGATTGCCGTCACACTGTTGCCTGCATCTATCTTGCTGGCCCAGACTACCGTACAAGGCGTAGTCACTGAATCAGCGCGTCGAAAGCCCATCGCGGACGCCTATGTTACAGCCATCCGCTCCGGTCTGCCGTCCGCCAGCCAGACCGTCAAGACCGCCGCCAGCGGCGCTTTCAACTTTGCAAGCCTTGCACCTGGAACCTATACCCTCTGCACGCAGGTTCTCAGCGGTGGCTATCTGAACCCTTGCTCCTGGCTACCCAATCCCCCCACGGTCACGGTCGGCGCGGCGAAAACTATCGCCGGCATTCAGTTGAAGGTAGAAGCCGGATCGGTGCTTCAGGTTCGCGTCAATGACCCGGCCGGCGTTCTTAGAAAGGCAGCAGCCCCGCTTGCGCCCTCGGCCATCGCCATGGGCGTCCGAACCCCCCGCGGTTTCCTGGAGCCCTTCACGATGCGGTCGGTGAGCGAAGGCGGCAGCGACCACGAAGTCACCATACCCTTCGACACCAACGTCCAGGTCTGGATGCAGAGTGCCAAACTGTCGCTTGCCCAATCCGACGGAAACCTCGTGCCGGCCGCCGGTTCCAGCGTGACTGTCATCCACAGCAGTACGGCAGTCACCGCTGCGCCGCCCATCGTCGTCCGGATTACCGGGTCGAAGCCGTAATGATGCGTTCCTACGTGGTCTCATCAATGAGAACAGCTAACTTCGCAATCTGCGCGATGATCCTGGGAGCGATGTCGCTGCATGCACAGACCTGGCCCTCCGGACATGCCTACAGGCGCACTATCGTCATCGATCCCGCAAAAGTCGCCAACACAGATCAAGTGGACTTCCCCGTCCTGATCACTGGAACCTATCCTTATTTGGCAGGCGTTTCCAGTAGCGGGTACGTGCAAAGCCCCAGCGGCTATGACATCGTCTTTACCTCCGACGACGCAGGCAGCAATCTCCTCAAATTCGAGCGGGTAAGTTATGTAGCCGCTACCGGTGCGGTCAAGTTCTGGGTCAAGGTGCCCACGTTGCGCCACAGCGTCGAAACCGTCATCTACCTGTTTTACGGTAAAGCCTCCGCTACCGACCAATCCAATCCTGCCGCCGTTTGGGACTCCAGTTACAAAGGGGTCTGGCACCTCGACGGCTCCCCACTGAATGCCGCCGATTCCACCAGCGCCGCCAACCACGGAACGGTCACCGGCGCCACTGCAACCACCGGTCAGATCGCCGGCGCGGCGAATTTCAATGGCACGTCCCAATATCTTGACGTCGGCAACAACAGTGCCCTCCGCATCACCGGCGATCTGACCGTCGAAGCCTGGGTGAATCCTGCCGATTACACCTGGTACCGCGGGATTCTCGGCAAAACCGGTGGAACCGCCGGCAACATGCCGGCTCCTTATGACTTCTATCTTGCCGCGACCAGCGGCTTGCCGGTCTTCTATCGCGGGAACGGGAGCCTCGCGTCCGGCTCCGTGGGCGCCGCCGCGCCTCCAACGGGCCAGTGGTCCCACGTTGCCGTCAGCATGAGCGGC
>JBDTPR010000747.1:0-3366 GCA_039932635.1 Candidatus Solibacter sp. | reverse complement strand
CTAGAATAGAGAAGTCGCCGGCCCTCCGGGGTTGGTCGATGTCGGGTCCTCCCGGTACTTCGCCAAAAGCACACCGTGAGGGCCCGTGTTGTATCCGAAATCTGCCGGAGTTCTACGCGCTTTGCGCCGAATCGTCCCGCCAAGTCTGATTTAATATTACTTGCAACTGAGTGTCAACTAAAAAATGATCCTACGGGTCGATTTATTCCGGCTCCATGTTCCGATGCTCCATATGCGTGCTGCAAACGCAGTCTGTGGCTGGGTCTGCCGGATACCGCGAACCGCCATTCGGAATGCTCAACGGGCGCACTAGTAGTTGCAGGTGACTTGCAGGACGGCCGTGTAGGGGGGCGAATCGCCATTACAGGATCACCTTCCTCAGACTGGTCCCCTGCGGCCTGGTACTCCGAAGGCACACCGGATGCCGCCTTGAAAGAAACCTCGCCACAGACTGACAAACCGCCACCACGAATGCCCTATGAATCCAGTCGGGTTACTAGTATCGAATCAGAGATTTAACGGACACCGGCATCCGCAATACTAACCTTGGTTACTATTTCGCCATATGTCGGCTGGCGTCGCCCGAAGTGATAACCATTGGGCCTACCGCGATTACCCGCATAATACCTGATGAATAGTTCTTTACGCCCAGGAGGATTGATGTCAGACTTTTGACTAGTTCCGATATCGGGTACTTACAGGAGCGAGGTAACCCCATGCAGCTTTGTACGGCTCAAACGATAGAAGCATTGCTGGCAAGCATTGGACAGCCGGCACGCAGCCAGCGTCATCGAGTTCCGGCGCAGATGCCCGCGCGAATGGCGCGTCCTAACAAAGTTCTGCGCTGTGTACGCGGCTGCACTTGCCGCACCTGCTCGGACAACGCGAGGTGGGAACGTATCTTCCAGGAAAAATTTGCGGATCCGAATTACTACTCAGATCCGATCACCCGCAACGGTTCGAGCCTGGCAGACTACTGACGCGCGCGTAGCTTCGCGAACCTATAACTCTTCGTCGAAGCAGACGGCGACCTTGCCGCACTTGCCGGAGGCCATCAGGGTGTACGCCTGATCGACTCTGTCCAGGGGGAACCGGTGGGTCACCAATTCCGCCGGGTGCAGATTCCAGCGCACCAGGCGTTCCACCAGTTCGTCCATCAGCCAGGTGGAAGTAACCCAACTGCCAAAGATCGTCTTCTGGTCGTGGATAATGTCCGGCGACGGGTTGAATTCGACGCGCCCGCCTTCCCCGAGAAAGACGATGCGGCCCCACTTGCGAGTCGCGCGAATCGCTGTCGCACGAGCCTTTTCGTTGGCCGAGCAATCCACCGCACGCTCCACGCCCATGCCGCCCGTCAGGCGGCGCACTGCCTCCACATTATCGGGACCGCTTTCCAGCACCTCGTCGCAGAGCTTGAGATCAAGCGCGAGTTGCATGCGCTCTTTCACCACGTCGATGCCGATGATTTTGGATGCGCCTAGTTTGCGGCACAGTGCGCCAGTAGCCAGCCCCACGGGACCGAGGCCGGTGATCAGGACGCTATCGTTGCCGGAGATGCCGATCTTCTGCAGTCCTTCGTACACGGTGCCGAAGCCGCAGGCCACCTGGGCGCCATCGGCGAAGGAGAGTTCGTCGGGGAGATGGATGAGATCCTTCTCCTCGGCCAGCAGGAATTCCGCCATGCCCCCGTCGCGCTGCCAACCATAGGCGCGGCGGTACTTTTCGCTGGTGCAGGAAATCATGTAGCCGCGGCGGCAATCGTTGCAGACCCCGCATCCGGAGATGTGATAGACAATGACGCGATCGCCCACACCGAAGCGCCGGCAGCCCGGGCCGGTCTTCACGATCTGGCCGCTGGGCTCGTGGCCCGCAATCACGCCCTGGTAGCCCTCGGGGCCCTTGCCGAGGTGCTCGTGATAGATGCAACGTATGTCGGAGCCGCAGATGGTGGAGGCCTTCATGCGGAGCAGAACTTCGCCGTGGCCGGGCACGGGGACCGGCGCCTCTTTCATGATGACCGTGCTGTTGCCCGGCAAATAGGCGCCTGTCATTACCCCGCTCATTGTTTAATCACTCCGTCGAGATCCCACAGATCTTCCCAACTCTGTTCCTGCTTCCACAAGAAGACCTGGCCCTTAATGAGGCGGCAATTGCGATCGATAGCGGCGATGGCCGCCATGTGCACGTCCGTGAGCGGCGGGCTGACCACACCTTGCAAGTTGGCGAGATAGTTCCGCGGGTTGACGGAGAACGGGATGGGGACTGCGCCGCGCTGCTCCGCCCACTTAACACAGACTACGGCGGGATGGACGCCCAGACGGCGCGCAATGGCGACGATCACCGGGTCTTCCACATCTACGGTATCGTCCGGCGTGCGGTCGCGATCCGGGCGTCCCGGCGAGCCGATGGGGCTGTAGGCGATGGGCACGATGCCGTGGCCCACGCAGTAGTCGAAGAGTTCGGTCTGCTGCAAGTGGGGGTGAATTTCCATTTCGTTGACGGCGGGTTGGATGCGCGCGTCACGCAGCAGGAGTTTGAGCTTGGGAACGGTCATATTGCTGGTTCCGATGTGCCGCACCAGGCCGAGATCCACCAGCTTTTCGAGTTGCCGCCAGGTCTTCATGTAGTTCTCGTGGATGTAGGGCCGGGCGTCCGGGCTGCGCGAGGAGACGTCGCAGCCGGGGGGATGAAAGTTCGGGAAGGGCCAGTGGATCAGGTACGCGTCCAAGTAGTCGAGCTGCAGGGCGTCCAGCGATTGGCGGAAAGCGGGGATGACGTCGCTTTCGGAATGCTTGTCGTTCCAGAGCTTGCTGGTGACCCAAAGTTCCTGGCGCGGAAGGCCGCCCTTGATCAGAGCGGACAGAACGAAGCCAATTTTGTCCTCGTTGCGGTAGACGCTGGCACAGTCGAAATGACGGTAGCCCAGGGCGGCGGCCCCGCGTACGGCGTCCGCAATCTGGTCTCCGGTGACATGATCGCTGCCGAAGGTACCGAGACCGATGGCCGGCAGGCGGGCGCCGGTGAAGAGCGTGCGATGGGGTACCAGGGCGAGGTCGACGGAGAGTGCATTCATGGCAAATGAACCAACTCCCATCTTAAACGGAGGAACGCAGAAATACCAGGCTTTATCGTTGACTTAAACAATGAGGTCCCCGGCGTTGGCCGGGGACCTCATGCCATACGGAACAGCGGCAGTGACCGCGTGATTCGCTGCCGCCAGACCACCGCTTGCTGACGCGCGCGGCTCTGATCAGAGCCGCGACCGTGAGGGAGCGGTTGCCTCAGGATCGGAAGAAATCAGGCGGCCGAACCACTAGCCGTCTAATGTAAGTGAGTTCTTTCTGAAAGTGTCAAGTTTTCAGCCCG
>JBDTPR010000746.1:0-3392 GCA_039932635.1 Candidatus Solibacter sp. | reverse complement strand
CGGATAAATATACTCCTTCTGCGCGATGTATTCCTTCAGGATGTCGTTCTGTAGCGTGCCGCTGAGTTTCTCCAAGGCCACGCCCTGCTGCTCCGCCACCGCCAGGTACATCGCCCAGATTACCGACGCCGGAGAATTGATGGTCATCGACACGGAGACTTCGCCCAACGGAATCCCGCGGAACAGAATCTCCATATCCTCCAGCGAAGAAATCGGCGCCCCGCACTTCCCCACTTCGCCTTGGCTCAACGCGTGGTCGGCATCGTAGCCCATCAGGGTCGGCAGGTCGAACGCCACCGAGAGGCCGGTCTGCCCCTGCGCCAGCAGGTAGTGGTAGCGCTGGTTGGTCTCCTCCGGCGTGGCGAAGCCGGAAAATTGTCTGATCGTCCACAGTTTGCCGCGGTACATGTCGCGGTGAATCCCGCGAGTGTAAGGGAACTCGCCAGGCTCGGGATTCGAGTAATCCCCAGGGCCATACACCGGTTCGACCGGCACCCCGCTGATTGTCGTAAACTGTCGTTCGGCGGTTTTCATGTGCACCAGCTACCGCTATCTTACCGCCGCGGTCCGGGCGCCAAGTTATATTGAAGATCGGAACCAATGTTCAAACCAACCATATTTCGCGAATACGATATCCGCGGCAACGCCGATGTGGAACTGCTCGACGACGATGTCGTACTCCTCGGCCAGGCCTTCGGCACTTACATGCGGCGCCACTCAGGCAGGAAGATCAGCCTCGGCCGGGATACCCGCCTCACCTCGCCCCGTCTGCGCGATGCCCTGATCCGCGGCCTCAAAGCCTCCGGCTGCGACGTAGTCGATATCGGGGTGGTGCCCACCCCCGTCCTCTACTTTTCCGCCTTCCATCTCAAGACCGACGGCGCCGTGATGATCACCGGCAGTCACAATCCTGCCGAAATGAACGGCTTTAAAACCGTCTGCGGCGAATCCACCATCCACGGCGCGGCCATTCAGGAACTCCGCCGCATGATCGATGCCGGCGATCTCATGACCGGCGAAGGCAGCGAATCCGCGGCCGACTGCGTCACTCCATACGTCGACGAGGTCGCCGCCATCTTTAATTTCCCGCATCGCATCCGCGTCGTCTTCGATGCCGGCAACGGTACCGGCGGCCCCGTCATGCACCGCCTGATCGAGAAGCTCAATATCGATGCCACCGAAATGTTCTTCGAGATGGATGGCAACTTCCCCAACCACCATCCCGATCCCACCGTCGAGAGCAATTTGCAGGCGCTGATCGACAAAGTGCGCGAGACCAAAGCCGATCTCGGCATCGCCTTCGATGGCGATACCGATAGGATCGGCGCTGTCGATGAGCACGGCGCCGTAGTCTGGGGAGATCAGCTCATGATCATCTACGGGCGCGAAATCCTCAGCCGCAAGCCCGGAGCCACTTTCATCGGCGAGGTCAAATGCTCGCAGCTCATGTACGACGACCTGCGCGCCCGCGGCGGCAACGCCATCATGTGGAAGACAGGCCACTCGCTCATCAAAGCCAAAATGAAGGAGACCCATGCCGAACTCGCCGGAGAAATGAGCGGCCACATCTTCTTCGCCGACCGTTGGTACGGCTTCGACGACGCGCTGTATTCCGCCTGCCGCCTGATGGAGATCGTGTCCAACTCCGGCCACCCGCTATCCCATCAGTTGGCCGACTTGCCGAAAACGGTCGTCACTCCCGAAATCCGTTTCGATTGCCCCGATGAATTGAAATTCGCGGTGGTAAGCGAAGTAATAAAGGTCCTGCGCGCGAGGCATAAAACCGAAGACGTGGACGGAGTCCGCGTCCTCTTCGAGCATGGCTGGGGACTCGTGCGCGCCTCCAACACCCAACCGGTGTTGGTGATGCGTTTTGAAGCGACCACACCCGAACTCCTGCAGCAGTACCGCAGCGAAATCGAGACCGTAGTGGAAGCCGCCAAGCAGCACGCGGAAGCATTGTAGGACGGACCCCTGGCCCATCATCCGGGAGGAATCAGAGGCTCCACAGCCATGCGCTTGAACCTTGAGATTGACGAGAACCTGATGCGCGAAGCGATGCAAGCGACCGGCTTGCAAACCGAGCAGGCTGTAATGGAGTTGGGCCTGAAGACCCTCGTCCAACGCCACCGGCGAGCGAACTCCGCACGCGGAAGTGTAGGCTGGCAAAGTGGCCTGGACCGCACGGAAACGTAGCACTTGTCTTCATCGGAGTCCATCGGCGTTTACCGGCGGCCGATGTCGTAGTCGGGTAGTAAGTCCGGCTGTAGCCGCCTAATTCTTCGAACCCACGGTCTCCGTACGGCCTGCCAGCGGCAGAATCGACCCTGCTCCGCAGACCGCGACTCCGTTCTTTATCAGCGCCGTCAGGAAATTCAGAAACAAGTGATAGAACACCTGCTCCGTCAGGGGCTGATTGCCGGGCAGGCGAAAGTTGGCCGGCAGTTCCTTGCAAATCTGCAGCTTCACGGAATTGAGCTGCGGCTTGCCGCCGCGATCCCGCTTGTTCGCCAGAGTCATCGGAGTCTGCATCACCGAACCCGAGCGCCCGTCCACATAAAACTGGCAGCGCGAAAACCATCCCAGATTCGACGGGTCGGCCGCATCGAACAGCAGTAAAGGGCCCTGCCGGGCGGGAGCGCTCAAATCCAAATGAATGGCTCGCGGCGAGTCCTTGGCCTTGGTTTCAAAGCCCGCCTGCCGCGCGATGCTCGCCACCATCTCCGGTTGGAGTTCCAGATAGATGAACTTGTGCTGCCCCGCCTGAAGTACCTGCATGATCGAAGGGCCATTGTAGCGCAGGCGGAGCTTGGCGCCTAAACCTGCGCCGCCGGAGCGGCTTCGGTACCACCGCTTACTACCCACCCGTCCGCCAGATTGATCACGCGATTCCCGTAGCCCGCATTCTCGTGCGAGTGCGTCACCTGCACGATCGTGGTGCCTTCGTCGTTCAGCTTCTTGAACAGCTCCATGATCTCCTTGCCCTGGCTCGAGTGCAGATTCCCCGTCGGCTCGTCTGCCAGAATCAATTTCGGATGCGCGATCACCGCACGCGCCACCGCCACCAATTGCTGCTGCCCGCCCGATAGCTGGCTCGGATACAGATCGCGCTTGCCCACAATGTGGAAGCGGTCCAGCGTGTCGCACACCATGCTCGCGCGCTCGCTCCCCTTGACATTCCGATACGACAGCGGGATGTCGAGGTTCTCGTACACCGTCAGGTTATCGATCAGGTGATAGCTCTGGAACACGAAGCCGATATACTTCTTGTTCAGCTCCACCCGATCCTTCGGCTTCATGCGGTGCACCATGTTGCCGACGAATTCGAACTCCCCCGTCCACGCGCCGTCCAGCATCCCGAGGATGCTCAGCAGCGTCGACTTCCCTGCCCC
>JBDTPR010000745.1:0-3396 GCA_039932635.1 Candidatus Solibacter sp. | reverse complement strand
CGCACCGTTCTCTAATGAGGCGTCGGCGGCGCCGCAGGACGATCGTGTGCGGGCGGCGGTGCAGCGCGTGTTGACGCGCGTGAAGTAGGTGGGGGCGAATCGCCGGCTGATTGATCGAATGATGCCTTGAGCTTAGACATTTTCTGAAGCTTGTGGGGCGGACTTTAGTCTGCGCACCGACTTCAGTCGGTGCACCGGCCGAAGGCCGGATGCCGCTCACTTCGCCGGGCGCGTAGTAAGCTCCACCATCTGCCAGTAAACATGCAGAGCGCCCGAGTGCAAATCGCGAGTACTGCGCAAATCGAACCCAGCCCCCGCCTGCCGCAAAGCCTGCAGGCCCTTCTGCACCTCATCCAAAGACTCGCCCAGCACGACCACGTACCTCACCGACGGATCTTTCAACTGAGCCATCTGAAACGGGCCGATCTGAGGCATGCCCGAATCCAGCGGAGGATACTGATTCATCTTCGAGTAAGACCAGATGTAAGTCGATTGCACCGAGTTAATCGGATTCCCCGGCCGGTTGTTATACCAGAACAGCACCTTGCCGCGCCGCTCGCTAAGTTTCGGCGTTTCCTTAATCAGCGCCAGCGCCACCCGGTACTGGTCGCCCTCCGATTCCTCATGCAGCCCCAACGGCCGCGCGATCCGGTAAAAGCCATTTAACCCGGCCGCCATCGAAAAGGCGATCATTACTACCGCGCCAAAAACCGCCGCATCCCGCCGGCGCCAAGGCACCTGAGCCAGCCCCACCACGAGAATCGTAACCGCTGCCAACTCGGCACAGCGCGCCGGTCTCACGCTCTCGAACCAGAACACGCGCGCGGAGATCAACAGCAGCGGGAGCAGGGTGGCCGCCAGCGCCACGCCCAAGAACACCCTGGATCGCCCGACCCTCTCCCATAACGCGTGCCATAGGCACACCAGCATCAGGAAGGTGGTGGGCAGCGCATAGGAGAAATAATAGAACAGCTCCAGCGTGTCCCCGTCCATCGCAAACTGATGCACGTAGAAGAACGCGATCACGCCCGTGCCCGAGGCCGCGCAGACCGCCGTTTCGAAGCGCATCCGCCGTCGCGCCACCGTCATCAGGCAGCACACTGCGAGCAGCACCGGGACCAGCACGTGGATCAGCCGCAGCAGCCACGACGCCCCGGGAGTCCGGTACGAGATCATTCCGCCATGGTTCAGCAGATTCGCCATCTCGAAGGTCGCCTTGAAGATATTGCGAGGCTCTCCCAACACCCACCAGTAGTAGCTGTACCCGGCGGCCAGCACCGCCAGAAACCCCGTGCCAAAGCGGATTCCGCGTTGCACCAGCGTGCGCCGCCCCAGGCCATAGAGCAGCCACAGCCCTGCGTACACGACGCCGAAAATCCCCAGCATCGCGCTTGTGAAGATGTTGCTATTGACCGCCATGCACGCCACGCCGCCGGCCAGCCCGTCGCGCACCCACGAAGTCCCGCGGCCCATCGACACAAGGCACATCGCCGCCAGCAGGAAAGGCACGCCCGTAGCATCCGGGTGGTCCCACAACAGCGCGCGATCGAACCACGGACTCACCATCAAGGCGACGTAAGCCAGAATCGCAACCGGCTGGCTGAAGATGCGTTTCGCAAACAGGTACAAAGGCACGCCGCCCGCCAGCGCGAGTGCATAGCGGAAGGCGAAGTAACCCGTCTCCGCGCCCAGCGCCCACGTGAAGAAGCGCCCGGGCAGGATCAGCCCGAACCGCACCGCATAATACAAAAGGTCGAAGCGCCGGATCAGGTCTTCGGCGTTATTGATGTATCCCGTATAGTAAAAGGGATCCAGCCCGTTCGCCTGATGCACCTGCCGGAAGTTGAAAAACAGGAAGGTCAGCGGCGGCAGCAACAATAGGAAGAGCGCTTCCAGCCAGCGTGGCAAGCCCTTCCCCGCGACGCGATCGCCTGTCTCCACGTCAGCTCCCCGCCGCTGGCGGATGAGCCGTGATCTCGATCAGTCGCCAGTGAAGGTGCAGCGCGCCCGAAACTAACTCCCTGGCGTCCACTAACCGGTAGCCCACGTGCGCCGCGCTCAGAGCCGCGAGTCCCTCCTGCACCTGCCCCGGCGATTGGCCGAGCATCCCCACATAGCGCAATGCCGGGTCGCGCAGCAGCGTCAACTGGAACTCGCCGATGTGCGGCATGCCCGGGTCCGCGGGCAGCGTCTGATTCATCTTCGAGTGACCCCAGAGGTACGTCGATTGCACCACATTGAACGGGTGATTCCCATCGCCCGTGTACCAGAACCTCAGCATCCCGGGACGCTCCCGAAGTTTGGGAACCACTTTGATGAACTGCAGCGACAGGCGGTACGTGTCCCATTCCGTATCCCTTGGAGAGGAGAACGGACGCACCATCGAATACGCCATCTGCTTGCGATCGGCGGTCAGGCGGCTGCCCGCCAGACCGGCGTCCACAGAGATCGCCAGCAGCATCGCCGCTACCACCGCCACCGGTCCGCGCCACCCGGCGGGCGCCGCCATCGCCACCAGGGTCGCGAGCAATGTGAGCGCCGCCATCGCCATCCAGATGCGCACATCGACGTCTTCGATCCATGTGATCCCCCAGGTGATGAGCACCCACGGGATCACCGCCGCCGCGCCGGCCGCGATCGTGAAGCGGCGCGCCATGGCGGCCGATCGGTCCCACAGCGCCTGCCAGCTCCAAGCCAGCATCAGGAAGCAGCATGGGATCGAATACGAAGTGTAGAAGATCAATTGCAGGAAGTTTGCGCCCAGCCAATATTGCCGGTACCAGTAGAGGCCCGACACGCCGGCGCCCGCCAACACCACCACGGCGGCCTCGAAACGCATGCCGCGTCTCACCACCAGCAGCGCGCAGACCAGCGCAATCAAGATCGGTATGAAGACGTGGAAGCGAATCCAAAGCCAGTCCGTGCCCTCGATGTGCCAGTTCTTCGAAGCGCCCGCAGCCAGCCAGTTGGCCACTTCCAGCGTCGGCCCGAGCAGGTTGCGCGGCTCACCGAAGACCATCCAGTAGTAGAGCGATCCGCCCGCCATCACCGCGAGAAATCCACCCACGGCCATCGCCCCGCGCTGCAGCAGCGTCCGCCACCCCACGCCGTACGCCAACCCCAACACCGCGTACACCACCGCGAAAACCGCCAGCACCTCGCCGGTGAACGCGTTGCTGTTGAATGCCATCGATGCGCAACAACCCGCCGCCACATCCCGCCGCCATGAGGGCGCGCGATCCAGCAGCACCAGGCAGATCGCCGCGCTCAGGAATGGCAGGCCCGTGGCGTCGGGATGGTCCCACATCAACGCGCGCGCCAGCCATGGCGACGTGAGCAGCGCAAAGTAGGTCAGCCCCGCCACCGGCGTGCTGCAATACCGCTTCACCACTGCGT
>JBDTPR010000744.1:0-3397 GCA_039932635.1 Candidatus Solibacter sp. | reverse complement strand
TGGTGGAAGGTCCAGGTGTGGGACCAGGACGGCCAGCCCAGCGATTGGAGCGTCCCCGCGCAGTGGAGCATGGGATTGCTGCACCCGAGCGACTGGCAGGGTAAGTGGATCGGCCGCGACGAGCCAGGCGTCTATAAAGACCCCGCCAGCGTCTACATGGCACTGGAAGGCGCTCGTTGGATTTGGGACGCGGCGGGCGCGCAGACGAAAGCGCCGGCCGGCGACCGCTACTTCCGCTTCGCCTTCGACGTGCCCGCCGGGCGCAAGGTGAAGCGGGCGATTGTCGTGGTGGGCGCCGACGTGCGCTGCGATGTTTTTTTCAATGGCGCGAAGGTCGCGTCTGCCGCGACGGCCGTAATTCCGGAGGGCATCGACATCACCGCGCAGCTTCGCGCCGGCGAGAATTTGCTGGCCGCACAAGCCGCGCACCCGCGCGCCGACACGCCTGCGGGCCTGATCGGCGCGGTGAAGATCGAGTTCGAAAGCGGAGCGCCCCTGCTGCTGCAATCGGGTAACGCATGGCGTACCGCATCCAAAGTCGAACCCGGTTGGGAGAAGTCCGGCTACCTCGATACCGCGTGGCCGGCAGTCAGAGAACTCGGCGATTATGGCATCGCGCCGTGGCTGGAGGCGGGACACCGCGAAATGCGGCGTCTCCCCGCGCGCATGCTGCGCAAGGAATTCGCTGTCGATAAAAAGGTGCGCCGCGCCGTTGTGTTTTTCTCCGGACAGGGCACCAGCGAACTGTACATTAATGGTGGCAAGGTCGGCGACGCCGTCCTCTCGCCCGGCCTTACCGATTACGACAAGCACGTGCTCTACGTCACCTACGACGTTACCCGCCAGGTGGTGCAGGGGCCGAACGCGATCGGCATGCTGCTGGGCAATGGCCGCTACTTCGCACCGCGCCTGATTAGTCCCATCGCCACGCGCACCTTCGGCCATCCCAAAGCCAGGCTGCAACTCAATATCGAATTCGAGGACGGCACCCGCTCCTCGGTGGTCAGCGACGAATCCTGGAAGCTCAACACCGCCGGACCCATCGGCGCCAATAACGAGTACGACGGCGAAGAGTACGACGCGCGCCGCGAGATCGCCGGCTGGGATCGCCCAGGTTTCAATGCTGCCAAATGGGAAGCCGCGCACATAGTCGAAGCGCCCGCCGGAGCACTCGCCGCACAGATGGCCGAACCCCTGCGCGTCACCGAGACGCTGAAGCCGGCGAGCGTGAAGAAGCTCAAGCCCGGCGTCTTCATCTTCGACATGGGCCAGAACATCGTGGGCTGGTGCCGGCTGCGCGTCAGCGGCCCCGCCGGCACGCAGGTCACTCTGCGCCACGCCGAAACCCTGGCGCCCGATGGCAGTCTCTACGTGGAGAACTTGCGCAGCGCCCAGGCGGTCGACGTGTACACGTTGAAGGGCGGCGCTCCGGAAGTCTACGAGCCGCGCTTCACCTATCATGGCTTCCGCTACGTCGAGGTCACCGGCTTTCCCGGCGAGCCTGCGCTCGCCGCGATCGAGGGCCGCGTGGTCCACGACGACATGGCGCGCGCCGGCCAGTTCTCCAGTTCCAACGAACTGCTCAACAAGATCCACCGCAACATGTTCTGGGGCATTCGCGGCAACTACCGCAGCATCCCCACCGATTGCCCGCAGCGCGATGAGCGCCAGGGCTGGCTCGGCGACCGGGGGCAGGTGAGTCGCAGCGAAAGCTATATGTTCGACGTCGCCGCCTTCTACTCCAAATGGATGCAGGACCTGGAAGATTCGCAGCGCCCGAGCGGCAGCATTCCCGACGTCTCGCCCAATTTCTGGAGCCTCTACAACGACGACCTCACCTGGCCCGGAACGCTGATCTTCGTCCACGGCATGCTTTACGACCAGTACGGCGACAAGCGTGTCCTGGCGCGCGGATATCCGTCCATGAAGAAGTGGATCGAGTACGAGAAATCCTTCGTCAAGGACGGCCTCATCAGCAAGGACCAGTACGCCGATTGGTGCGTGCCGCCCGAGAATCCCAAACTCATACACTCGCAGGACCCCACGCGCGTCACCGATAAAACGCTGATCGCCAGCAGCTATTATTACGAGTTGCTCCGCCAGATGTCGCGGTACGCGCGCATCCTCGATAAGCCCACCGACGCCGCTCAATTCGACACGCTTGCCGACGCCGTGAAGGACGTCTTCCAGCGGCGTTTCTTCAAACTCGAAAGCCGCATGTACGATAACGGCACGCAGACCTCCAGCATCCTGCCGCTGTATTTCAATATGGTGCCCGTCGATTTTCGCCCCGCCGTAGTCGAATCGCTGGTACGCAATATCGAGCGGAAGAGCGATTTCCACGTCGGCACGGGACTGGTGGGCGCGCAGTGGCTGATGCGCACCTTGAGCGACAACGGGCACGCCGATCTTGCTTACAAGATCGCTACGCAGAAGACCTACCCCGGCTGGGGCTACATGGTGGACCAGGGCGCCACCACCATATGGGAACTGTGGAACGGCAACACTGCCGATCCCGCGATGAACTCCGGCAACCACGTGATGCAGATCGGCGATCTCGCCGTCTGGATGTACGAATATCTCGCCGGCATACGCACCGATCCCGAGCGGCCTGGTTTCCGCCACGCCGTGATCCGTCCGTATCCCGCGGGCGACCTGACCTTCGTCAACGGGACGCATCAGACGATGTACGGCACGCTGGCCAGTTCCTGGAAACGCGAGAAGGGGCAGTTCACGCTCGAGGTCACCGTTCCCGCGAATACGACTGCGACCGTGTGGGTGCCCGCGAAGGACGCCGGCGCCGTCACGGAAGGCGGCAAGAAAGCGTCGGAAGCGAAGGGCGTCAAATTCGTCAGAAGCGAAGGCGGGGCGGCCGTGTACGAAGTCGAGTCTGGAAAGTTCAGCTTCCGGAGCGCGTTGTGACGCTCCCGTCGTTGGCGGAAATCGAGGCGGCCTGCGGCGTCGTGTATCAGTCCATGAGCTACACGCCGCAGTACAATTGGCCTCTGCTCACCGCCCGCGCGGGCTGCGAACTGTGGCTCAAGCACGAGAACCACGCCAAACTCGGCGCCTTTAAAACGCGTGGCGCCCTGGTGTACTTCCAGCGCCTGTACGAGGCCGGCGGCAGCGCCGGTGTAGCGGTGGCGGCTACTCGCGGCAATTTCGGACAGGCCGTGGCATTCGCGGCCCGCCAGTACCACATGCAGGCGGTGATCTACGTGCCGCGAGGCAACTCCCCGGCCAAGAATCGCGCCATGGCCGCGCTGGGTGCGCGCCTGGTGGAGCACGGCGATAATTTCGAAGAGGCGCGCGTCGAAGCGTTGCGCTGGGCGGCGGCGGAGGGACACCACATCGTGCCTAGTTTCCACCCTTGGCTTGCCACCGGTACGGCGACTTA
>JBDTPR010000743.1:0-3417 GCA_039932635.1 Candidatus Solibacter sp. | reverse complement strand
CGCCCAGCGCCGGTAAACAACCGGCGCGCAGGATGCCATCCTGCCCCACAAAGCCAGGGGGTTATGCCACTCTGGAAGAGGATGCACAAAGCGATCTTCTTCGACCTGGGCAAGGTGCTGGTTCACTTCGATTTCCGGCGCGGCTACCGCGCGTTGGAGCGCTTGTGCCCTTACGCGGCGGAGGAAATTCCCAAGCGGCTGGCGGGTTCGGGCCTGGTGGAGAGGTTCGAGACCGGACTGGTGGAGCCGCGCGATTTCGTCGCGCAGATGTGCGCCATCCTCGACCTCAAAGTGGACTACGAACAGTTCCGCGCCATCTGGAGCAGCATCTTCAGCGAGGAACTGATTGCGGAGAGCATGCTCGAGGGGCTGCGGCGGAACTATAAGATGGTGCTGGTCTCCAATACCAACGCACTACATTTCGAGATGCTGAGTGTTGCATATCGCCACATGCTGCGGCACTTCGATCACCTGGTGCTGTCGCACGAAGTACGGGCGATGAAGCCGCGGCCCGAGATCTTCCAGGCCGCCCTGGGCTATGCGGGATGCGCTCCCGAGGAGTGCTTCTACACGGACGACATCGCGGACTATGTGGCGGCGGCGCGGAGTTTGGGAATCGACGGGGTGGTGTTCGAATCGAGGGGGCAAATCGAGGGTGAAATGCGGCGGCGCGGGATTAACTGGGGTGAGGAAACAAAAAGAGACCGGGCGTGACGGAGGAGAAACGCCCGGTCTAAAACCTGCCGACCATTCGGAGGGTGTGATCAGCAGGGTGGGGCTGCTCTTATGCCAGCAGGCCCCCGTGTCCCAGACTGGCAATTTCCCATCCGGTCACGTGATACCGCGCTAACAACGGAGGTAGCACCAAATCCACTACGTTCGGCTTGGCCGAACGGAAACAGCCAGGTGCGGAAACGATTGGCACGTCGTCTTTGTATGCCATCAACAGCAGGTTGCCGGGCTCCACGGGAGCCAGAAAACGCTCAACCTGTCCGCCGACCTTCAACATGGCCTGGCCGATGATGTCTTCGGGACCGGCCGGCGCGGTGGTGGAAGCCACCAGGATCGTGCACGGCTTCGATCTCAAAAGATGTTGTAGGCAACGGGCGACAGAATTCTCATCTTCCGTGCAAGCTAAAACAAAATTCGCGTTGACGCCGAAGCGTTCCAGGCGCTGGCGCATGATGTTCTCGAACAATTGGCGTGCGCGCTCGCCGCTGACGGGGTCAGTGTAGAGAACTCCAACAGTCGGAGTGCGTACGGGGCGGGCCTGGAGGATGGGGCCGCGCTCTTTGAGGATATTGATGACGGCGTCGAGTTGATCTTTGGCGACGGCGAAGGGGGCGCTCTTGACGGTGGCAATGCGCTGGCCGGCGACGGCGTAGCTGAAGTTCAGGGCGGTGGCGATGACGACACTGGCAGGGCAGTTGATCTGCTTGAGCAGTTCATCGTCCACCAGCACGCAGCAGTTCTCGGTAGCCAGGAGATTGGCGCGGCCACCGGCGGCGAGGCGAATTTCAAAACTGCCGCACCCCATTTCACTGGCGACGGCGCATACTGCATCGTCCTCCCCGATTTCTCCCTCTTCGAGTTCGGTTACCCAGATGGTTTCCATGCCTTCAGATTCCAGGACGCGAATATCTTCGTCACTGATGACATGGCCCTTAGCCAAAAGCTTCTTCCCACCGGGCCGGAAAACGGTGCAACAAAGGATCCGACCAGTTGAGGATTTCACGTCAACCGTCTGCGCTCTCATGTTCGCCTCTCACTTACTGCTTACTGACTGATTTTAGGTGCTTAATGTCCTAAATGAAATTGTAGTTCAAAAGAGCTAGCAGGCGAGGTTTATTTCGACGGTATTATGTGGGGTGGCGGCACTACCCTCTTTGGGGGTATAGAGCTACGTAAGGCGCGGTGTAGGGATTTGAATCAGTTCATCGCTAGGCGATGTCATAATCGGACCCCACGGCTGAGGTTCCGAATCAGCCCAGTGATCGGGTCTAAGTATCCTTAATACGGCCACTTCGTCGCAGGCCTGGAATTTCGGGCAGCGCACGCAATCCTTCCAAGCCTTGAGCGGCAGGGTTCCGCGCTCGACGATGTGAAATCCCACTCTGTTGAAAAATTCAACAACGTAGGTAAAGGCGAAGACCGCATCGAGCTCATACAGTTCCGATTCCGCCACCAGGGCCTCGATGAGCTTGCGTCCGACACCCTTGGTTTTGGCATGTTCGTAGACCGCGAGCGAGCGGATTTCGGCGGTGGTGGGGCTGTAGAAGTGAAGCGCACCGCAGCCGAGCAATTGATTGTCGAGCGTGATCACCGTGAAATCGCGGATGGCCTCCGACATTTCGAACTCGGTGCGCGCCAGCATGATGCCCTTGGCGGCATAGCTGTTGATCAGTTGGAGAATCGGGCCGATGTCGTGCATCACCGCCTTGCGCACCACAAGGCGCGAAAGCGGCGCATCGGCGAAAGCGTCGGCGCGTAGGGCACTGATCATGCGAGCACCATCCTTGTCCCGATTTCTTCACCGGCGAGAATTCTATCCAGGATGTTGGGGGCAGCGCCGGGGGCGATGCGCACCTGCGCGACACCGGCTTCGAGCGCGCTGAGCGCGGCGTTGAGTTTGGCCTGCATGCCGCCAGTGGCCACGCCTGTGTCGATCAACTGGCGGCTGGCCTGGGCGTTGAGCAGCGGCTGGATCTGCTTGTTCGCGTCCATCACGCCATCGACATCGGTGAGGAAGATGAGTTGGGCGGCGCCGAAAGCGGAGGCGCAGGCGACGGCCATTTGATCGGCATTCACGTTGTAGACCTGGCCCTGGCGATCGCCCGCCACGCACGCCACGACGGGCACGTACCCGTTGGCGGTCAGCAGGTGGAGCAAGCCGGGGTTGGATTTAGTGACGCGGCCGACGGCGCCGAGCGCGGGATCCAGCTGTTCGGCCTCCACAAGGAAGCTATCGATGCCGGAAATTCCTACAGCAAGTGCGCCGGCGCGATTGATGGACGCGACGAGTTCGTGATTCACGCTGCCGGCGAAGACCTTCAGGACGGCGTCGACGGTCTCTGGCGTGGTGACGCGCAGGCCGCCGACAAAGGTGCTCTCGATGCCGCGCTCGGTGAGGTAGCGCGTCATCTGCTTGCCGCCGCCGTGGACGACGGTGATCTCGTGGCCGGCAGCGCGGGCGCGCGCGATCTGCGCGGAGAGAGCGTCGCGCGACGCGGCAACATCGAGGAGCGTGCCGCCGAGTTTGACCAGCAGTTTCACAGCAGGGCCTCGGTCTCGGGAAAGCCGAGCATCAGGTTCATGTTCTGTACGGCCTGTCCGGCGGCCCCTTTCACCAGGTTATCGATGGCGCTGACCACGACGGCGCGCTTGGTGCGAGCGTCGAAGGTGACGCCAATGTCGCAG
>JBDTPR010000742.1:0-3432 GCA_039932635.1 Candidatus Solibacter sp. | reverse complement strand
TCGTCGAGTGAAATCAAAAGCCATACGTGGGCAACCCCCGGCAATATCGTATCAAAATTCAACAATCGGACAAAGCGGTCGTAACCGCTCTGTCGCGCAGAGAAGCGCACCGCTGCAACTACCGCTTGCCCTTCTCTGCGCTTCCTCTGCGCTCTCCGCACCTCTGCGTTGAACTTGTGGTTGCAATATCAAAACGGAACGCCCACATTAGTCGTGCCGTTTAAGAGGACGGAATTTACGCGCCGTGCCCACCGGCATATCCTTGGGGATTTTGATGCGGCCGATCACCATGTAGCGGTGGTAACAGCGATGGCAGCGCACAATTGGAATCTTCATGCGCTCAAACAGCAATTCGATGCGGGAACGCGCGCGCGATACGTAAACCACCGAAGCATCGCACTTCGGACAACGGCCTCCGGCCGGCGCCTCGATCGCCGGCGGCTTGGGCTTGGGTGCGCCGAAACTCTCCGGTCCTAGCTGCACTACCGGCGGTGCGCTTTCGGAATCTGGAACCGCCGCCGCCTGATGCTGGCTGGCTTGTTCAGTCGCAGCCGTAGGCGGCACCGGAACCGTCCCAGGCACATCGATCAGCATGTCGATCGGCGGCGTCGCCGCCGGCGGCGCTGCGGACCCGAACACGTCCTCCGCAACAGGACGCGAGCCGGCGTCCTCTTGCCTCTGCATAACCGCCAACAGGCGTATTTCGGTAGCCACCTGCTGCATGGAAATCCGCGAGCCTTTGGGATAAACGCAGCGCAGCGCCAACTTGGTGCTGCTCGCGCGCAGACGCGCCGGGCCGGTCTCCGACGCATGAACGCGTATATCGGACGCGGTCACCGTGGCAGGCGGCGGAGTGCCGTGCAGCATCTGGTAAAAGATCGATCCGAAAGCCTGTATGTCGCGCTCCGGCATGGCCTGGTCCCAATAGGTGCGCAACGGCATCAGACGCGCGCCCGCTTCGGTGATCGACACACTATGCAGCGACAGTTTGCCGTAAACGCGCGACTCCTCATGCAGGTCGCGGAGTTCTACCGCCAAGTCATTGGCAAACCGCAGCGCCACCGCTATGGGCAGCGGCCCTCGCGATAATGCGTCTGCCAGCGAGCGTGTTCCAGGCCCTTCCGAATGTGGGGGTACGACTGCCAAGTCTTTACCTTACAGGAGGCTGCAGGCGGAGACAAGGTACCGCTGTACCAATGTCCCAATCGCCGGGCAGCCTTAGTTGATGGCGAAACTGGCGTGTTCCAGCGAGGTCTCGTCCTGGTCCAGAACCGAGGTTTGCAGCGATTCCAACGCCTCCACCACGCGTTCCACCAAGTCGTCGGTTTGCGACATCGCCGTGCGTGCCGATTCGATGGCGGCCGATTGCAGCTTGAGGCCGTGCTCGATATCCACCAAGTCGGCCGCGATGTTGTGTTCGAACTGCACCGACTTGCGCCGCATTTCTTCCACCGCCCGCTCCATCGTGGCCATGCGGGCGTTGAGTACGTCAAAGCCGCGATCGATACGTGCTTGAATCGAGCCGTCGGCCACGGAATCGTCCAGCCTGTCCAGAGGCGAGGGGCGGCCCAGCGCGACGTTGCTGTTCAGTGTGGCCATCTGGAGTTTCAGATTGGTCACCGAATCGGAAGCCGACCGGTGCATCTCGGCGATGGTTCGCTCGTGGAGTTGCAATCTGGCTGCGAGCTTGGCTTCCAACTGCTGCATTTCCGCTCGCGCCAGGGCGTTGTCCGGCGACGGACCCTCGCGTTGCAAAGAAATCGGAGTCACCTGGCCAACACGCCTCGCCGCCACGCTGAGGAGCTTCAACTCCAACATGATCTTCTGTACGCGAGGAGTGCGTGAGTCCGGATTCTTGGCCATGCACGGACCCAACAGGCGATCCACCGCGGGGCTGCCCGACGTGGGCGTGGCGCCCTTGGTGATATGCGACGCCAGCGCTGCGCGGCTATCCCCGTTGAAGGCGCGGCGGCCCGTCATCAATTCGAAGACGATCGCGCCGAAAGAGAAGATATCGCTCAAATTGTCGGCAGGGCTGCCCTGTATCACCTCGGGCGCGGTATAGGGGGTCACCATGCGCGTGGAGCCTTCGGGAGGCGCCAGCAGTTCCAAAGAGGTAGGATTGATTCCAAGGTTTGAAGGACTGAGGGCGCCATGCCAGCGGCCGGAATCGTGGAGCTTCCGCACGGCTTCTGCCAGCTGCATGGCGTAACGCAGCGCCTCGGGCACCGGCAAGCGCCCTTCCGCCATACGTTGGGCCAAGGTGGCGGTGTCGTTCAACGCGATATCCTCAGTGAGCTTCATTACAGTTTCCCTTTGTAATCAGTAGAACAAATTGCCGCCTGGGGAACAATCATAACGTAAGTCAACGGAGATACAGGACCGTACTGTAGTGTTTTAGGTTCCCGCTATGCGATGGAAGAATTTCAGCGACTTGGCGGCACATTGCTCCCAGCGGAATTGATTCGCCCTTGCCCGTCCCGCGGCAGAAAGTGCGTTGCGCAGATCCGGGGAACTCAGCAACCGTAGGATGGCGGCGCGCAGTTCGCTCTGGCTTCGTGGGTCCACCAGCAGGGCGGCGTCGCCCGCTACTTCAGGAAGCGAGGATACGTTGGAGGTGATCACCGGCGCGCCGGCCGCCATGGCTTGGACCACCGGAAATCCGAAGCCCTCGTACAGCGAAGGGTAAACAAAAACCTCGGCCGCCGCAGTGAGCGGCGCGAGATCGGGCTCGGGAATATAGCCCAGGTACCGTATGTCGCGCAGGCGTTCGATGGTCGCTCCCGAGGCCCACCCGATCGGCCCGGCCACCACCAGGTCGTAATGATCGCGGGCAGTGACGGGGAGCGATTCCCAGACGTCTAGCAAGAGGTTCACGTTTTTGCGCGGCTCGATCGTGCCGATAAAGAGCACGAATGGGCGGCCCAGATGGTAACGGGCGCGCACCGCGTCCACGCGGTCGGCCGCCGGGGAAAAGAATCCGGGCGCGATCCCGGAGTGTATGGTGGTGATCTTGTCGGGTGAGATGCCGAGGGCGCGTATCGCATCCTGGCGCGTGCACTCGGAGACCGCGATGAGGCCGTCGGCGCGGCGCGCGAGGTGGGCGAAATTGGCCTCGGCCACCAGATTGGCGCGCGGGTGAAGTTCGGGCATGAGAAAGCCCGTCAGGTCGTGGACCGTCGCCGTGAGACGCGGGCGTGAAGGCGGATGGCGGACCAAAACGGTGGAGTGGAAGATGTCCGCGCCCCGGGTAAGGAAATCGAGCACCGGAGCGGGCGTGTAGTTGGAAACCGCCAAGGTTGCGAGTCCGGCAAAAGTGCGGAGCGGAGTCGTGACCGAGGACTCGTGGGTCAACTCACCGACGCCGCGAAGGTCGGGAAAGGTGTCGATGCGGTCACCGCCGGCGGCCGCACGGAGGTGTTGGATCCAGTG
>JBDTPR010000741.1:0-3432 GCA_039932635.1 Candidatus Solibacter sp. | reverse complement strand
TCGCGGCCGCAGTGTCCGATTTTTTGGTGGCCGTCGCGGCCGCAGTGTCCGATTTTTTGGTGGCCGTCGCGGCCGCAGTGTCCGATTTCTTAGACGCCGTTGGGGCGGCCGTGTCCGATTTCCTGGCAGCCGGGGCCGCGGTATCCGCCTTCTTGGCAGGGGCGGAAGCTGGCGGCGTCTGTGCGAACGCGCCTATCGTTAACAACAAGAGAGTGGAAAGCCGTTTCATCTGATTCTCCGTAATGTCTCATTCTATTCTAAAGACAATGCGAAGAACACTTGCGCTGCTGCTGTTCGCCGCCTGCGACCTCACTGCCGCCTCCCCGGTCACCATCACGGTCCTCGCCACCACGGACCTCCACGGCAATCTCACGCCCGTCGACTACGTCACCGGCCAGCCCGCACCCCTCGGACTCGCCAAGATCGCCACCCTTGTCCGCCAGGTGCGCGCCGCCAGTCCCAATGCGATCCTCATCGATTGCGGCGATACCATTCAGGGCACGCCGCTCGAAGGCGTCTACCAGTCCAGTGGCAGCACCGTCGGTGATCCAATGATGCGTGCCATGAACCTGCTGCGCTACGACGCCATGACCGTCGGCAATCACGAGTACAACGTCGGCCTCGCCAACCTTGCCCGCGCCCGCCGCGACGCCAAATTCCCCTGGCTTTCCGCCAACACCATCGTTGCCCCCGGTGGAGCCCAGCGCGCCTACGAGCCCTTCATCGTGAAGACCGTCGCCGGCGTCAAGGTCGCCATCATCGGCATCACCACGCCCGTCATCCCCATCTGGGAGAAGCCCGAAAATCTCGGCTCCTACCGCTTCACCGCGCCCGCCGACGCCCTGCGCGCCGCCCTCGCCACCCTTCGCCGCACCCAGCACCCCGACCTCGTCATCGTCGCCGCCCACTCCGGCCTCGGCCGCAATCTCGAAACCGGCGCGCTCGAAGAGCCCGCGGAAAACGTCGTCTATCAACTCGCCGCCGAAGTCCCCGGCATCAATGCCATCGTCTACGGCCACTCGCATTCCCAACTCGAAGGCCGCCTGGTCAACAACGTCCTCCTGGTGCAGCCGAAGAATTGGGGAGCTTCCCTGGCGCGCCTCGATTTCACGTTCGACCCCGCCCCCAACGGAGGCTGGAAGCTCGGCGCCGCACAGAGCCATCTCCTCCCCGTCAGCGCGCAGACCGAGGCCGCGCCCGACCTCATGGCCCTCGCCAAACCCTACGAGGACGCCGCGCAGCGCTACCTGGAGACTCCCGTAGCCACTTCCGCGCAGCCCTTGAGCGCCGCCCGCGGCCGCGAACAGGACACCGCCGTGGTGGACGCCATACAACGCGTCCAGCTTCAATACGCGGAAGCCGACGTCTCCTTCACCGCGCTCTTCAACCCCGAGGTGCGCGTCCCTCAGGGACAGATCACGGTGCGCCAGATCGCCGCGCTCTACCCCTACGACAACGAACTCTTCGCCATCGAAGGCACCGGCAAAATGGTAAAGGACGCGCTGGAAAACTCCGCGCGCTATTACTCCAACACTGGAATCCCGGGCTTCAATTGCGACATGGCCGAAGGCGTGGACTACGAGGTGGACCGCGCGCGCCCCGAAGGCGACCGCATACGCAACCTCCGCTGGAAGGGCAAGCCCCTGGCCCCCGACCAGAAGCTCCGCATCGCCATCAACAACTATCGCGCCGGAGGCAGCGGAGGCTACACCATGTTTCAAGGCGCCAAGGTCCTCTGGCGCAGCTCCGAAGGAATCCGCGAACTCTTGATTCGCTATTACACCGAGAAGAAATCCATCCCCACGGAGCCCACCAATAATTGGAGACTCCTGAACTGATCCAGACAGCCTTGATCGGCGCCAGATGAGCTACAGATTGGGCTACACGGCGGCAGGGGCACTTGCGGGATTCCGGGAACTGTTGGAAACTAAGCGGTGTCCAAAACGACAATGTACGATTTCGCCATATGGTCCATCTGGTCTCAATTGTCATTTCTCTATAGGCTATATTGGCTGCTGCTTTCGTTAGTCGGCCTTTACACGCTCTTGTCAGCCGCCTCTATCGCCAGACGTTTCCCCAGGTCGAATCACCGGGGCGCCTTCACAGAAAGTTCTCGGCTTCAGCTCGAGGCTCGGATAACGAATCTTCGGCAGATTATTGCCGCAATGTCCCTCGCTTTTGGTGCTTTGTTCTTTTGTGCGCTTCCAGATGCGTTCAATACGCTGGAACATAGCCGGAGTTTGCCGCTGAACTCGATCATCGGCGCGTTCCGGCTGCACTTCGCTGTCGCCGCGAACGTCTTTCTTGGTTTGCTGTTGTTGCACTGCGTACAGTGGTTTGTTTCCAGACGAGTCCCTGTTACGGTCGCTTAGCCTCGCGGCGCAGCCCTTCATGGACAATCATTTTGAGCAGGGTCTGATAGCCGATGCCCTTGCGTGTTGCGAGTTCTCGAGCTTTTTCCACGTCTGGACCGGGCAATCGTAATGCGATCTGAACACTTGCGGCCCGATTCAATTGACCGACAACGCGCGACCCCTTCGTCACTTTCTTTTGAGATTCCGTCGATTTCTGCTTTAGGAAGTCCCGTCCCGCGCGACTGGCCCACCAAGCGGCCTCTTCGTCTTCGTTGGCAAACGTTGGTGGCTGGATCGTTTTTTTCATGGTCACTCCCCTCGAAGCCGCCGCGCAAAATAATCCTTCTCCTGCCCGGCATCAAGTTTGTACGCAGTGACGACGCGGATTCGGCCGTCACGTTCCGTTAAGACAACCGCCAGTAGTCGTCCCGCGTCGGTCTCGCCGTAGTACACAAAGCGCGGTTCCCCTCCAACGTTCTGCTCGTAGATCAGAATGGGGCCATTTGACAACGCGAATTCCACGTCACCGCGCTTAATCCGATGGGCACGGATCTTACGAAGGTTGTTCTCATCCCAGTCGAACACTGAATCTCAATTGTATATGCAAAGCATGACACATGCACACATGCCGCTTGGAGCGGAGGCGCTGCGAGTACCCCGGCTTCCTCCGGCGGTCTTCCACGCGGGTCCACGCGGGCTTACTCAGTTCCTCTCGGCTCACCAGACCAATACCAGACTGTGACCACGCCTTTGCTCTGGTCCTCGGAATGAGAGATGCCAATCAGATTTTCACGACCGACGCCCTCCGCAAATGTCGCGGCATCCGCAAATAGAGATTCCCACGATTTGAAGGAACTCTTGAAGATTGCGAAGTGCACGTACCGATCGTTCTCGCGCATTCAAACTCCCTTTTCATCGTGAGTATACCCGCCCCGGAATCGGAATGTGGACAGCCCGCCCGCGCCTATCCCACTTGGGGCAACTCGATCCACACACGCAGTCCTGGATCGGTATTCTCCGCCCACAGCTTACCGTGGTGGAGTCCGATCGCGCGCGATGCAATCGCCAGCCCCAGCCC
>JBDTPR010000740.1:0-3432 GCA_039932635.1 Candidatus Solibacter sp. | reverse complement strand
AAACAGAGTCAATCGTCCCTCACGCTATTTGAACTGCCGTGTACTACAATGTGAAACGATGAAGACCTCGGGCAATTCGGGCGTGGCGGAACCCTCCGGCGTGTTGGTGCTGCACAAAACTCTCGACATCCTGGAAGAGATCAAGACCAAAGAAGCGGGTTACAAATTGGCGGACCTGGCGCGGCAAGTGGACCTGCCGAAAGCCACGGTCTACCGCATTCTCTGCACGCTGGAGAGCCGCGGCTATCTCGACCGCGCCACCGACGGCAGCTACCGTTTCGCCAAGAAGCTTTTCGACATGCAGCGCACCGCGCCGCTGGAGCAGGTGCTGCAGCGCGTGGCGCAACCCGTCATGGAGCGTCTGGTGGCGACCACCAAAGAGACCGTGAATCTGGGGATTCTGGACGCCGGCGAAGTGGTGGTGATCAATACGGTGGAGAGCCCGCTAGCGGTGCGCATGTCGTCGAAGATCGGGAACCGGCGGTATCTGCATTCCACGGCGATCGGGAAGGTGCTGCTGGCGGGGCTTCCCGAGAAGGAAGTGCAGCGCCTGCTACGGCTGAAGGGTACGCCGAAGCTGACATCGGACACGATCACGTTGAAGCCAGCGGTGATGGCGGAGATCCGCAAAGTCCGGGAGCAGGGGTGGGCGCTGGACAATCAGGAGAACGAGCTGGACGGCCGCTGCATCGGAGTTGGGATCACCGGTCCCGGAGGCCGTGTGGTGGCGGCGCTGAGCATCTCGGGTCCGGAATTTCGCATGGATATGGATCGCGCGCTTTCGTTGGTGCCTGGACTGAAGACGGCATGCTCGGAGATCTCCAAATTGGTCATCGCGTGAGGCTAGAAAAACGTTCTCACGCAAAGACGCAAAGACGCAAAGACGCAAAGACCCAAAGAAGAGCTAAGAAAAGACGGACTAGTTACGGATACAGCAGCGCATTAAATAGCAGCTTGAACGTCAGGTAACTCTGCGCCCGGTATTGGGGCCGCATCCCGAAGAGGATCGCGCGCCCCTTACCCATGGGCGCATCGATCAGCGCGGCTCGGTTCGCCAACACCTTATCTCCCACCAGCCAGCCCGAGGCTAGAATTCCGCTCTCGGGATAGCGCGCTACCACCGGCAATTGCGTATCCCATGCCGGACTCTGCTCGCTCCAGATGGCGATGTCGGCCGGAATGCCGTAGGCCAGCGGACTGCGTACATCCACCTTCACATTCAGTAACGAGCCCGGCGAATAGAAGTCGTTCGGGCCCGCGGCATCGGAATCGCCGCCTCGCCCGCCACGTCCCGGGGTCACCGCCTTCGCTGCGATTCCCAGGCGTGAGATGGCGTAATCGGTGGCGCCGTTGAGGAAGATCAGCGTGCCGCCCGCATTGGCGAATTCCTTCAACGCCTCGGCGCCCTTCGCTCCGAGCCCTCCGGTGTACTCCTGCGGCATGGCGCCGGCGCGGTGGCCGTTCTCGATGCTGTTCGCCGCCTGATCCGGGATGATGATGGCATCGAACTTGAGGTGCAGGCCGCCCGCCTGAATGTCGCTGTTGTGCAAGGTGGTGTACGCGAAGCCGAATTCTTCCAGCAGCCAGCGCGTCCAGCCCTCGTCCATATTCGCCGTCCACGCTTGGTAGAGTGCGACGCGCGGGCGCTTCACTTCCTTCAAACCGGCGCGGGCCGCCAGCGAAAAATCGCCGCTCGCCGGATCGCGCCACACCGGGCCGGTCTTCCACGCGCGATTCACCGCCAGCCACGCATCCGAGTCCGCCGACTTCAGCAGCGGACCAGCGGCCGCGGCCGGCGCATGCCATTCGCCCGAGGTCGCCACCGAGTCTTTCACGGTCTTCACATCCACGCCCATCAGCAGCGGCAGCGTGCTCGTCGTCACGTCGTACGGGCGCTTGGGCGGACCTCCCGGATACAGGCGGTCCTCGGGGTAGTTCTGCCGTTCCAGAAGCGATTTTGCCCAACCTCCATACGGCTGATGCATGGAGACCACGGCGCTGCCATCGGCGGCCTTGGCGACTTCTACCTGTCCGAAACGCAGCGTCTCGATCAGCTTGCGGGCGGCTCCGGGATCGCGCTGGTCGCTGGTGATCACGAAGGCCGCGGGATCTGTGCGGGCCATCTGCCGCTGTCCCACTCGGTAGAAATTCCGCAGTAGTTCGGTGCGGTGCAGCGACGCGTTGTAGAGGCAGGAATCGAACGCGATCAACTGATAGTCGATGATGTCGCGCAGCTTCCACGGTCCGCCCAGCCACGGCTCCAGATAATTCCAGGAGCGCTCGCGCGGATTGTAGCCCAGCGCCGTCGTCCCGATCTGGTCCGCAGTCATCGAGGTGGGCGTGGCAATCCGCACGCTGGCCGATTCGGTGAGCAGGCGCAGTCCGCCGTGAAAGGCCATGAAGTGGCGCGATGGCGTCCAGAAGTCATAGACGCCGTGGATGGCCACGCCGGTCTTTCCCGCGGCGGTCAAATCGGCGGCAATCGCGGTCCCCATCATATTCATCTCCTGCATGAGGATCGCGTCGATGTTGGGTTCGGTGGGATCGAGCCATGGCGGCACGAAGAGGCGCGCGCCGTTGGCGCCCATCTGGTGGACGTCGTAGGTGATTTGGGGATGCCAGACGTTGTGCAGCTTGGCAATGGTGAGGCGTGTTTCGGGCTGCGAGAAGATGTACCAGTCGCGATTGTTATCGTGCCCCACGTACTTGTGATACAACTCGGGCGGCGCCGAACCTTCGTACGGAGTGCCCAGCGTTTTGCGATACCAGCGGGTGACGATGTCCACGCCGTCTGGATTCAGCGAGGGCACCAGAATCAGGATGACGTCCTTGAGGATGGCGCGATTGCGCGGCGTGTCTTCGGTGAGCAGGCGGTACGCGTATTCGACGGCTGTGCCCGTGGAGGCGATCTCCGTGGCGTGAATCGAGCAGGTGATCAGGACGACGGTTTTGCCCTCGACGATCAGCTTTTCGGCTTCGGCCACGGTGGTTTTACGGGGGTCGGCGAGGCGCTCCTGGATCTGCCGGTAGTAGTCGAGATTCTTGAGCGTCGCGGCGTCGGAGATGGTGGCCGCGAGGAAAGGGCGGCCGTCGGCGGTTTTGCCCAGTTCGTCTACGCGAATGCGGTCGCTCGATTTGGCCGCTTCCTGGAAATAGCCAACTACTTTGCTCCAATCCAGCACGGTTCGGTCCGCGCCCATTCGATGTCCGAAGTAGGTCTCGGGCACCGGCACGGCCGCGAGTGCGAAACGGGCGGCCAGCAAGACACAGGCGATGCGGAGGATCATCTGTACATTCTAGCGAGTGCCTCCGGCCTTCGGCCGGTGTACCGACTGAACCCGGTACGCAGACTGAACGAAGTCCGCCCCATAACGGCTTTACTTTGCGGCGGGTGCTGCCGGCCTTCGGAACAGACCTCCATACACGGCTTTG
>JBDTPR010000739.1:0-3465 GCA_039932635.1 Candidatus Solibacter sp. | reverse complement strand
CCGCGGGAACGCCCCTGGTCAGAGCCAATGTCCATTGACCGGGGGGAACGGGAACTCCGGGGTCGGCTCCCCAAATTGCTTGCGTGCTCAGTAGCGCACCCGTCAGCGCGACTTGAGAGGCACGATAAAAGAGCCCGGAGATCCGGGGTAAAGCCTTTTGAATGGGCATGTTGAAGAGGAAGTTTACTGAAGTGCCATCGATGCTAACGCCCAACTTTGATCAGACAGTCTTTTAGTATTAGCACATACATGATTGAGATATGTACCCGTGCCTGGCCTAGCTTTGCGTCCCAATGGCTTTGCAATCCCTGCCCCACTGGGTAAGAAAACAGGTTAATTCTAGTGTTTCCGGTATCTGCGGCGGAAGTAAGCGCTGAGCCTTAGACGTAGAGATTTGAATATTTGGGAAATCGCCCCAGCCTTTTACGCGTTTACCCGCAACTTGCGACGCTAAAAAGGGCTCTAGACTATCTTTGGCAACTTCTCGGTGAAATTCGGGATCGGTTTAGTCATTCAGCGGAGAGCAACACTTTTACGATCCGCTCAGCGGCGTGCCCGTCCCATTTTTCCGGAATTAAGGTTGGGCGAATGGCCCCATCCAGAACCGCAAAGGCGGCTGCGCGGATGCGTTCCGGATCGCTCCCTACCAGAATATTGGTGCCGACTTCGCAAGTGATGGGACGCTCCGTATTCGGCCGCATGGTGATACAGGGGATGCCGAGCACGGTGGTTTCTTCCTGAATGCCCCCGCTATCGGTCAGCACCATGCGGGAGTGCGTCACCAGCCCAATGAAAGGCAGGTAGCTCAGGGGCTCGATCAGGCGGATAAAAGTTTCCTGCTGGAGTTGTTCAAGAAGGCCGAATTCCTTGAGGCGGCCTACGGTGCGGGGGTGAGCCGGGAAGACTACCGGAAGACGGCGGCCGATCTCACGGATGGTGCCGATGAGGGAGGTGAGGGTCTCACGGTCGTCCACATTTCCAGGCCGGTGAAGCGTAAGGATGGCGTACTCGCTAGCGCGGAGGCCTTCGGGGAGGGGCAGCGCGCGGGCCAGATCCATGTGCCGCAGCAAGGTATCGATCATGGTGTTGCCGGCGAAGTGGATCTTCTCTTCGGCAACGCCTTCGCGGCGAAGATTGCGGTCGGCGATCGGGTCGGTCGTAAACAGCAGGTCGGCCAGCACGTCTGTGCAGAGGCGGTTGATCTCTTCGGGCATGCTCATATCGAAGGAGCGCAGGCCGGCTTCGACGTGGGCCACGCGGATGCCGAGCTTCTTGGCCGTGATGGTACAGGCCATGGTGGAATTCACGTCCCCCACCACGACCACCCAGTCGGGTTGCTCGCGGAGGCAGACCTCTTCGAAAGTGACCATGACGCGGGCCGTCTGCTGCGCGTGACTGCCGGAGCCGACCCCGAGATTGATATCCGGCTGCGGAATGTGCAGGTCTTCAAAAAAGCCGTCCGACATTTTGGGATCGTAATGCTGGCCGGTGTGGATCAACAGAACCTGGAGATCGGCGTGTCCGGAGCGCTGTGTGGCAAAGGCCTCCATAATGGGCGCAATCTTCATAAAATTAGGGCGGGCGCCCGCGATCAGGAGAAATTTCATGGTCGAATCCGTTATCTTATGCTAGCTCGAAGTTGTTGGCCACCAACGCGCTAGTGAGAATTAGAGGCGCGGCAATCCGGGTCGCGCGGGAGAATCGACTGACCGAGAATAAAATTCTTTTAATTTCCTACCTATTTCCTCCAGTCGGGGGAATTGGTGTGCAGCGCGCGTTGAGCTTGGCCAAATACCTGCCGCAGTGCGGATTCGAAGTTCACGTCCTGAAAGCGACCAATGCCGGAGGTCCGGTCTCCGACCCGGACCTGGTGCGGCAGATCCCAACCTCGGTGCAGGTTCACGAAGCTTTCACGCCGGAAATCCCTTTTGCTATCCGCCAGAAGCTCTGGGCGCGGCTGACCGCCGGACAGGGCAAGCCCGCGGCCCAGTCGGCTGCTGGAGCGGGTCCGCCACGGCAGGGATTCTCATTGAAAAAGCTGGTCACCGATGCTACGCGCCGAATCATGAACCCCGAACCGGAGATTCTGTGGGTTCCGTTTGCCCTGCGCAAGGCGCGGCAGATCATCCGGCGCTACGGCATTAATTATCTGCTGGTGACGGTGCCGCCGTTTTCCGCCCTGGTAGTGGGCACAAAATTGAAGCGCGAGTTTCCCTCCCTGGTGTTGGTGAGCGATTTCCGCGACGAGTGGCTGAGCTTTTACCTCAAGGATTTCGACTTTCAGAATAGTCCCGGCACACGGCGGAAGGCCGAGACCATCGAGCGCGAGTCGGTAGAGGTTTCGGATCTGGTGGTAGCGGTGAACCGCTCTTCACGCGACGAGATCCGCAAGCGCTACCCGGAGCAGGCGGAGCGCAAGTTCCAGGTATTGCCGAACGGGTACGACCCCGAGGTGTTCCTCGGAATTACGCCCCGGCCCAAAACCGGCGAGCGAATGATCGTGACCCATGTCGGCACGGTCTACAAGACGGCTTCGCCGCGCTTCTACCTGGATGCATTGGACAGCCTGCCGGAAGAGATTCGCTCGCAGATCGAAACCCGGTTTGTGGGAAGGGTGGCGGAGAGCGAGCGCCCTTATCTCGAGGGGCGCCAAAGCCAGATCACGCCACTCGGCTTCATGCCGCAGGCCGAAGCCTTGAAGCACATGGCCGATACCGATTTCCTGCTGCTCACCATGACCAATGACATAAGCGTGCCGGGCAAGCTGTTCGAATACATGGCCGTGCACAAGCCGATTCTGGCGATGGCGGCGCGGGGCAGCGAGGTGGATCAACTTTTGGCAGAGACGTCGGCTGGACTTTGTGTACCGCCGGACGATACCGAAGCCATTCGCAACATGCTGACGCGGGCGTTTCATTCCTGGCGCGACCGCAAAGAGCTAGTCCAAGGAGATGGCGAGGTGGTGCGCTGCTACGAGCGTCCCCGGTTGGTAGAGGAGTACGGGCGGTTGATGCGCGAGGCCGGTTCTTTAGCTACCGCGACTGGGACTGCTGAATCTGGTAAACCACGCACGAACAAAAAAAGTCCGGCCAGGCCCGGACCAGGAGCCGTTTGACCGCGGCGAAACTGTTGCCGGTGAACGGATCCACCTGCTTGCGCTCTACCTTCAACCCGCATTGGGCCACCAATTGATCGAAGCGCTGGATGGTCAGCTTGTTTAAATCGTCGAACAATACCCGTCCCTGGTAGGGGTTGGGCTTGCGGTTGCCGCTGCCGTCGAAATGCCAGATGCGCGGCTTAAATTCGGGGGTGTCATAAATCCGCGCGCAGATCCGGAACAGCGATTCGTCGGGCAGAAAGACGTGAACCCAGGGCAGCGGAATCATGGTGTGCATGTGGTGGCCGTAGGGATGCCACCAGACGCTCCACCAACCACTCTCCTAACCTGCTGAGAAAGGCCGGCGG
>JBDTPR010000738.1:0-3465 GCA_039932635.1 Candidatus Solibacter sp. | reverse complement strand
ACATCGTCGAGTATCCAGAACGAGCGCCCCTCGGTCCCGATCACCAGTTCCTTCTCGCGCTTGTGGAACTGCATGTCCGTAATCGGCGTCACCGGCAGATTCAACTGAAACGCGCGCCAGTTCTCCCCATCGTCCATCGACAGGAACGCGCCGATCTCCGTCCCCGCCACCAGCAGCCCCTTGCGATTCGGATCCTCACGCACCACGCGCGTAAACGCATTCGCCGGAATCCCGTTGACGATCTTCTTCCACGTCTTCCCGTAATCGCCGGTCTTATAAAGGTACGGCCGGAAATCGTCCTGCTGGTAATTCGTCGCAGCCACGTAGGCCGTCCCCGCCGCAAATCCCGATGCGTCGATCGAATTGATCCGGATCCACTCCGGCATGCCCGGCGGCGTCACGTTCTCCCACGTCTTCCCGCCATCGCGCGTCACGTGCACCAACCCATCGTCCGACCCTGTCCAGATCACGCCCTTCGTCACCGGCGATTCCATGAACGTGAAGATCGTGCAGTAGTATTCCACGCTGGTGTTGTCCTGCGTGATCGGCCCGCCCGAACTCCCCATCTTGGCCTTATCGTGGCGCGTCAGGTCTTTGCTGATCACGTCCCAACTCTGCCCTTCGTTCGTGCTGCGCATCAGCATGTTGGAGCCGATGAACAACGCCTTCGGATCGTGCGGCGAAAACGCGATCGGGAAGTTCCACTGGAACCGGTACTTCATCGCCTCCGCGCCGTAGCCCATCGTATTGTCCGGCCACGCGTTGATATTGCGGCTCTGCCCGGTCCGCCTGTCCTGTCGCGTCAGCAGCCCGTCATACGACCCCGCGTACACAATCTGCGTATTGCGCGGATCGGGCGCAATCCACCCGCTTTCCCCGCCGCCTACGTCGTACCAATCGGCCGCCGTAATCGACCCGCCCGCCGTCCGGCTCGGTATCCGCACCGTTGAATTGTCCTGCTGCGCGCCGTAAATGTTGTACGGGAACTCCTGGTCCAGCGCCACCCGGTAGAACTGCGCGGTGGGCTGATTGTCGATGGTGGACCACGTGCGCCCGCCGTCGTGCGTGATCGTCGCGCCCCCGTCGTTCGCCTCGATCATGCTCTTCGGATCGTTCGGCGAAATCCACAGGTCGTGGTTGTCCCCATGCGGCGGGCTCAGCGTGCTGAACGTCCGGCCGCCGTCGATCGATTTGTACATGCTGACATTCAGCGCGTACACCGTATCTACATTCTTGGGGTCGGCGAACACGTGCGTGTAATACCACGCCCGCTGCCGCAGGTCTGCCGATTCGTTGACCCTGGTCCAGTTCCGCCCGCCATTGTCGCTGCGGAACAAGCCGCCGTCCGCCGCCTCCACCAGCGCCCACACGCGCTCCGGATTCACCGGCGAAACGGTCACGCCGATCCTCCCCAGCACGCCGCGCGGCAGCCCCGGCGCGCGCGAAATCTCGTTCCAGGTATCGCCGCCATCGGTGCTCTTGAACAAACCGCTTCCCGGCCCACCGCTATCCATGCGCCACGGCTTCCGGCTGATCTCCCACGTGGACGCGTACAGCACCCGCGGATTGGCCGGGTCCATCGCCAGATCCACCGCGCCAGCCGTATTGGTCCGCTTCAACACCTGCTTCCAGGTGGCGCCGCCGTCCGTGCTGCGATAGACGCCGCGCATCTCGTTGGGTCCCCAAAGGTGCCCCAGCGCGGCCACATACACCACATTGGCGTCCTTGGGATGCACCACCACGGCGCCGATATGGTAGCTATCTTCCAGCCCCATATTCTTCCAGGTGCGCCCGCCGTCCAGCGACTTGTACACCCCATCGCCGTGTGTCGCGTTGCCGCGCACGCAGGCCTCGCCCATCCCCGCGTAGATCACATTGGGGTCGGAATCGGCCACCGCCAGCGCGCCCACCGATCCCGTCTTGAACTGCCCGTCAGACATCGGCGCCCAACTCAGGCCGCTATCGGTAGTCTTGAAAACTCCGCCGCCCACCGCGCCAAAGTAGAACGTGTCGGGCTGCGATGGAACCCCTGCCACGGCCACCACCCGGCCGCCGCGAAACGGGCCGATCTGCCGGTAACGTAGTGAATTCAACAGGTCGGGCTGCTGCGCGCACAACAGCCAGGAGAGACAAAACAGCGATGCGAGACGAAGTGCCTTCATAGCCTCGCATCGTAGCACTGGTCAGGGAGGCCGCGCGGTACGCATTTAAGGATCCCAAAATCTTCAATCAAGTTCCCGCTTTCGGGCCTTAGTCAGTGGCCCCGCGGGTCCACTCTGCGTTACCCTAAACCTTCAAGGACAAAATGCTAAAGGTTAAAATCAGCGCACTCGGCTGCTATACACCGCCGCGAGTGCTTACCAATCAGGACCTGGAAAAGCTCGTCGAGACCAACGATCAGTGGATCATGGACCGCACCGGAATTAAGGAGCGCCATATCGCCGACCCGGAGATGGCAACCTCCGACATGGCCATTGCAGCCGCCAAATGCGCGTTGGCGCAGCGCGGTATCGAAGCCACCGAGCTCGACGCGATCATCGTCTGCACCGTCACTCCGGACCACATGTTCCCGTCCACCGCCTGCCTGGTACAGCACGGCATCGGCGCCAAGGGCGCGTGGGGCTTCGACCTCATCGCCGCCTGCTCCGGCTTCCTCTACGGCCTCAACGTGGGTGCGCACCTCGTTGCCGCCGGCACTCACAAGAAGGTCCTGGTGATCGGCTCCGACACCATGAGCCGCATCATCGATTACACCGATCGCGCCACCTGCGTCCTGTTCGGCGACGGCGCCGGAGCCATGCTGATCGAGCCAACCGCCGACACCGACGCCTCAGGCTTCATCGATTTCCTTGGCGAAGTGGACGGCTCGGGCGGCGAATATCTCCGCATGCCCGCCGGCGGCAGCCGCCTGCCCGCGTCTCACGAAACCGTGGACAAGCGCCTGCACTTCGTCCACCAGGAAGGTTCCCAGGTCTTCAAGTACGCCTCTCGTCGTATGTTCGAAGTCTGCAAAGAGCTGCTGGAGCGCAACCAGCTGACTGTAGACGACATCGGCCTCATGATTCCCCACCAGGCCAACATCCGCATCATCAAGGCCGCCGGCGACCGACTCGGAATGCCGCCCCAAAAGGTAATGATCAACATCCAGCGTTACGGCAACACCACTGCCGGAACCATACCGCTGGCCACCCGCGACGCCATCTCCGAAGGCCGCTTAAAAAAGGGTGACATCGTCCTGTTCGCCGCCGTAGGAGCCGGCTACACCGTCGGCGCCTCCCTCTGGCGCTGGGCGTTCTAATCCGCCGAGCCCTAATCAGCTCACCGAGGTGACCTTAATCAGAGCCGCGACCGTGAGGGAGCGGTTGCTAACTTGCCTTGAGACCCTGCATATCGACCGCTCCCTTACGTTGGCGGCTCTGAGGGCTCACAACAATTCTCAGTTTCTGAGGGAGCGATACGAGCGAC
>JBDTPR010000737.1:0-3468 GCA_039932635.1 Candidatus Solibacter sp. | reverse complement strand
GCTCTAAAGCGTAGATTATCGCAGTCCGGGTGTTAGTGGTAAACCGCTGGGCCCATGCCTGAATCGTGAAGGCGACCGCCGTACATAACAATCCGGTGATGAGTATGGTCCAGATAACGAGAGGCTGCAACTCGATCCGGGGAATTTCCAGCCACCAGAAGAGCGACAAAGCAGAAAGCGCAGCCACCCCTACCTGGGTGACGGTCAACACTTCGTAACCTATCTTTTCGGCAAAATGTCCGGTTGTCACAACGTGAGCCGCAAATGCAATTGCCCCGCCCAACGTGAGCAGGTCTCCACGGCTGATGGAACCAATCGGGCCTTGCAGAGTCATCAGTCCCATCCCGAGAGTGGCAACCAACACACCCGCCACTTCGGTGATCCGCGGTCTGATTCTATAGACGAGCGCGCCCAGCAAAGGTACCATCACTGTCGTCAGGCCGGTCAGAAATGCGGATTTAGGAGCCGAAGTGGATTGCAGACCCACAGTCTGCAGCATGTAGCCAAGGAAGAGAAAGATGCCGACCAGGCTGCCGGCCGCCAGCATCTTTGCCGTGGGTCTCGCCTTGCCGCTGCGTTTCCAGCGTCCGCCGAAAAACAGCGCCAGCGCCACCGTGGCGAGCGAGAAACGCAGGGCCAGGAACAGCACCGGCGATATCTTCGCCAACGATGATTTGACCAGGACAAACGTGGTTCCCCAAATCAACGCGTTGAAGAGTAGCGCGAGGTCCGCCTTGCGGCGGTCCACTAGCTTGCCGCCGTCCCGCGCAGGAGCATCAGCAGCGTGAGCAGTATCCGCTTGAGTCCCAGGTCGCGGCCATCCGGGCTGAACCATTCCGCGGTGGTATGCGCCCCGCCGCCTTGTCCGCCCGCCCCGATGGCGATCGCCGGGATGCCGAGCGACAGCGGCAGGTTGGCGTCGGTCGAGGAACAGTCCAGATGCGAGCGGATTCCCAGGTGGGCATCCACGGCCCGGACATATTGCAGAATCGGCGCGCCCTCGGGCAGGGCAGCCGCCGGACGCGAACCGATTTCGCGGGTGCGGGCCTGCACACGTCCACCCGTCTGCCGCCCGTTTTCCACTTCGCGCGCGCGTTCCACGGCGCTGTTCAGAATCTCCACCAGCTGCTCCATGCGGGCGTTACTCTCACTGCGAATGTCCACCTTGCAGCGCGCGGCTTGGGCGATCGCGTTGACTCCGCTCCCGCCTTCGACCAGCCCCACGTTGACCGACGATTTCGGTCCCGAATCCACGCGGGTCTCGGCGAACAGCGCCACCGCGCGGCACAGCGCGTGGACGGGATTGCCGACTCCGAAATCGCTCCAGCTATGTCCGCCCGGTCCGGTGAAGGTGACCTCGAACCGGCGGCTGCCCAGCGCGCGCGTGGTGATGTGGTCGTTGCCGGCGCCGTCCACGATCATGTAGGCTGCGATCTGCTTGGCGAAAGGGGAAGGGCCGCATAGGTGTCGCATGCCCAAAAGGTTGCCCTCGCCTTCCTCTCCGGTGTTGGCCACCAGCAACAGGCTGGCTTCAGTCTCCGGCAGGCGATTGGAGTTCTTCCACGCTTTGGCCATCGCCAGCAGCGCCGCCAAACCCGCTCCGTTATCCGCAACTCCGGGGCCACGAAAGCGGCCCTCGGCATCCACCGAAATGTCGTCCTTGTTGCGCGGAGCAAGCACCGTGTCCAGGTGCGCGGTCAACGCGACGTAGGGTGGCGGGCCGAACGCCGCCAACACATTTCCCGCGCGATCGATCGACGCCTCACAGCCGTAGCCGCGGAACTGATCCGCAAACCACGCCGCTCGCTCCCCTTCCAGGAAAGTTGGGGCCGGAACGCGGCAAAGCTGCAAATGCACCTCGTTGATCCACTGCTTTTCGCGTGTGAAAAACTGGAGACATTCGCGGACTCCCGCGTGATCGACCAAATCGCTGAGGTTGGCTCCCGTTACCGCCGGATTGGCTCCCATGCTCCCTGCCAGTGTATCAGTAGGGCGGCGAGTTCCGGAATGATGCTAGCCCTTTCGGGCTATCGCAACCAGCCTGGGAGCTTGCGGCGAGTATGCAGCCCCGGCTAAGTCGCCGTACAACCGGACCTCGGCGAACCCACAGACTTCCAGCACGTCCTGCAACTCATCGCCCGAGTACAAATGATGTTCAAAGTGGTAGCACCGCCGCGAGCCGTCGGCGCGCGCCACTGTCCACTCGTTATTGAGGTGCGTCCAGTCGGCGTTGACTCGCGGCTGCTGAATCAGGACCGCGCCATCGGCGAAACGCGTGTGCCGCGCCTCCAGGCCCTGCTGCCTCATGTGCTCGCGCCCCACCATGTCCATCGCCAGAGTGCCGCCCGCGCGCAGGTTGTCGAACAGGTTCCGCAGGACGCGCACGTTGTCCTCTTCGTGCGCGAAATACCCGAACGACGTAAAGAGATTGCAGGCAAGATCGAAGCTCGCCGGGCGCTCAAAGGCGCGCATGTCGGCCTGTACCCATTCGACTTCGGCGGACCTCTCGCGCGCCCGTTGCAGCAGGAAGGTGGAGGCATCCACGCCGGTGACCCCGAAGCCCAGTGCCGCGAACTCCGCGGCGTGCCGCCCCGGGCCGCAGCAGAGATCCAGCACCGCGCCCTGCGTGATGCCGGTGAGCGCCAGAATCTGCGCTACCTGGCCCGCGGCCGACGCCATGCGCGCGGCGGAGAACACATAGGGGTACAACTCGCTCCAGAGGTGCTCGTCTTCAAACCACTGCATGAAAGTTCAGTCGAAGCACCATGATACCCATTGATCGGGAACGCCATCCCGACGCGATTGCAGCCCGCGCCACCGTCACGTAGAATTGAGACCAACCACCAGGAGATCTATATGCGCAGGATGCCTCACGTCTATGTCGTTTTACTGGCATTAACCGCCAGCGTTCTTGCCCAGGGTCAGGTGCCTGCGAACCCACTGGCAGCAGCGCCGAGTCCAGGACGCGGAGGCTTCACACCCATCGTGATCGGCCCACCGGCGCCGGTCCCGTCCGAAGTCGCGATTCCGCGTCCCACGTCCTCCGAACTGGCGCAGGTGAACGACGCGGTGAAGAAGTGGCTCGACGCCGATACGTCTTCCGTCAAGCCCCTCCTCACGAAGTTCGCTCCGCTGCTCATGATCCAACCTCCCAGGTTCAATGTCGCTGCCACCTACACGCAGACCCAGCAGCGCATGGGCCCGCGCCACGAAGGCTTTGTCGAAATCGCGAAGAAGGGCGACATCGACCTCATGTTGCACGGCGACTCGATTACCGACTGGTGGGTGCAGGGCGACGCGAATAAGGCGATGTTCGAAAAGTACTTCGGCGGCATCAAAACCGCGAATTTCGCCATCGCCGGCGACACCACGCAGGGAGTCCTTTGGGGCTTGAAAAATGGCGAAGGCCAGGGCTTCCAGCCGAAGGCCGTGATGCTGATGATCGGCACCAACAACAGCGGCGGGACC
>JBDTPR010000736.1:0-3469 GCA_039932635.1 Candidatus Solibacter sp. | reverse complement strand
GTGCTGATCGGCAAGGTCGCCACCATCCCGGTGAATTTCGAGCCTCCCGCCAAGCGCCGCGACGACGAGCAGGTGAAGGCGCAATACGATCCCACCAGCCCCAACGCGGGCCGCGGGCGCGGCGGTTTCGGCGGCGGCGGCCGTGGCAACACACCGGCCGACCCCAATCGCCTGACCGCGATTCAGGTGGGCGAGGCGCTCGACGCCATGCTGCTTTCGGGCGGCGCGGCGGCGCGCATGAACGACGCGGCGCGCGGCGACGGCATCATCGTGGCGCAGCAGCATCGCGCCTACGACCCCACCAAGACCGTGCCCACGCTGATTCTGCGCAACGACGATTTCGGCCGCATCGAACGGCTGCTCGGCGATGGCGAAGACGTCAAGATTGAGGTCAACATCGTCAACAAAGTCTATCCCGAGGGCAAGACCAGCTACAACGTGGTCGGCGAGATTCCGGGCACCGATAAGGCCGACGAAATCGTAATGCTGGGCGGCCATCTGGATTCCTGGCACGCCGCCACCGGCGCTACCGACAACGCCATCGGCTCCGCCGTCATGATGGAAGCCGCCCGCCTGATACAGGCGCTGGGAATGAAGCCGCGGCGCACCGTGCGTGTGGCGCTCTGGTCGGGTGAAGAGGAAGGGCTGCTCGGCTCCATCGCGTACGTGAAGCAACACTTCGGCTCGGCGGAGGATCCCAAGCCGGAATTCGCCAAACTGAACTGCTATTTCAATGTGGACACGGGTACCGGCCGTATTCGCGGCGCGGGAATCTTCGGACCGCCCGCGGCCGCCGACGTCTTGCGTCCCGTGCTCTCGCAGTTCACTGATTGGGGCGTCTTCGGCGTCAGCACCACCAATAGCCGCATGACTGGCGGAACCGACAGCACGTCGTTCAACAATGCCGGCCTGCCGGGCGTGGGCTTCCAGCAGGATCCCATCGAGTACAACAGCATGACGCACCACACCAATCTCGATACCTATGAGCGGATCATCCCCGATGATGTCCACAAGGCGGCGGCGATTGTGGCGGCGGCCGTATGGCACGTGGCCAATCGCGACGAGATGGTCCCGCGCTTCACCAAGGAAGCCATGCCGGCACCCGTAGTAGCGCGATAGGTCCTGAGTCATCGCGAAATCTTGGGGCGAGCAAGGTTCGCCCTTGCTGAGCGAGTCCCAAACAGAGCCGCGACCGTGAGGGAGCGTTTACTAATATGGTCTTCTTGAAATTAGCAACCGCTTGCTGACGCGCGCGCCTCCGATGGGGCATCGCGATTGCGGACTGGCGCCCGCAAAATCGGCGGGAGCGGCCCCGGCCGGGAGACAATAGTTCCAGTGGAAATCGCAGCATTAGTCCCCGAGGCGGCGCGCTTCGCCGAACGCATGCGCCGCCTCAAACAGAGCCTGGGCGACCCGGGCTTTCCATGGTACCCCTACGACACGATGTCCGCCGTGGGCCACCTGGAAAAGCTGCTCACCGGCGGCAATCGCAACCTGCTGGACGGGCGCGGCCGCGTGCTGGACATGGGCTCGCAGGATGGCGAGCTTGCCTTCTTCCTGGAGAGCCTCGGCTACCAGGTGATCGCGGCCGATCATCCCGCCTATAACCACAACGGCATGCGCGGAATCCGTGCGCTCAAGACGGCGCTTCAGTCCTCCGTGGAAATTCACGAGATCGATGCCGACCGCCCCTTCACCCTGCCGCACGATAGCTACGACCTGGTGATCTTCCTCGGCATTCTTTATCACCTGCGCAATCCCTTTTACGTGCTGGAAGAACTGGCGCGCCGCACCACGCGGTGCCTGCTCAGCACGCGCGTCGCGCGACGCTTCCCCGGTGGCGCCGCGGTGCCGCCCAACGTCTCGCTGGCCTACCTGCTGGCCAACGAGGAACTCAACCAGGACAATAGCAACTACTTCATCTTTTCCGAAGCCGGACTGCGCGTGATGCTCGACCGCACGCACTGGCACATACGCGACTACGTCACGCTCGGCGACAAGTTCGCCAGCGATCCGGTGAACCCCGCGCACGACGAGCGCGCCTTCTGCCTGCTCGAAAGCCGCCACGAGCGGCTCGCCAATCTCGAACTGCTTGCGGGCTGGCATGACAGCGAAGAGACCGGCTGGCGCTGGACGGCGCGCGAGTTTGCGGCACGCGTCAATGCCGCCGGCGGCCGCCGCGTGCTCACCATGAAACTGTTCGTGCCTGACGAATCCATCGCCCGCCTGGGAGCGCTGACGCTGCACGCCACGGTCAACGGCGAAGCGATGCTGCCCGCGGTGTATGACGCTGCCGGCGCGCACGGCTATGTGCGCGAACTGGCGGCTTCGGATGGTGATCTCGAACTCCTCTTCCACCTCGATAGCGCCCTGCCCTCCGAGGAAGCGGACTCGCGCGAGCGCGGAATTATCGTCTCCTCGATTCGCGTGGAATAGGGGTCGCCTGAGGCGGCGGGAGCCAGATGTTAGACTTCTACTTGAATGCCTAAAGCGACCCATCTGGAATGCAGCCTGTGCGCCACTAAGTACGATGCGGCGGCGGTTGCCAACCTCTGCACTTGTGGAGGTCCACTGTTGGTGCGGTACGACCTGGGCGTGATACGTCATCGCTGGTTGCGGCGCGATGTCGCCAGCGGCCCGGCCAACATGTGGCGGTATGCGCCCGTGCTGCCGGCAGCCGAGGCGTCTATCGTCACCCTGGGTGAAGGTTGGACGCCGCTGGTGCGGACCCGCAAACTGGGTGCGCGCATCGGCGCGGAGAACCTATGGGTGAAGGACGAGGGCCTCAATCCCACGGCATCTTTCAAAGCGCGCGGACTTTCGTGCGCGGTGTCGATGTGTGTAGAGCTCGGCATCAAAAAGGTGGCGATTCCCTCGGCGGGCAATGCGGCCAGCGCCATGGCTGCGTATGCGGCCGCAGCCGGAATCGAGGCCCATATCTTCATGCCGCGCGACGTGCCGCAATCCAACTACCTGGAGTGCAAGGCCTACGGAGCGCACGTGACGCTGGTGGACGGCCTGATCAGCGATTGCGGCCGCATGGTGGCCGAGCAGGGGCCCAAGGAAGGCTGGTTCGACGTCAGCACTCTCAAGGAGCCCTACCGCATCGAGGGCAAGAAGACCATGGGCTACGAAGTAGCCGAGCAGATGGGTTGGGAATTGCCCGACGCGATCTTCTATCCCACAGGCGGCGGTGTCGGCATGATCGGCATGTGGAAGGCCTTCGACGAGATGGAGAAGCTCGGCTGGATCGGCGCGCGCCGTCCCAAGATGATCGCGGTGCAGGCCGATGGCTGCCAGCCTGTGGTGCGGGCCTACATCGAGAACGAACCGCGCAGCCGCTTCTACGAGGGCGCGCACACCGTCGCCAGCGGCCTCCGCGTGCCCAAACCGCTCGGCGATTTTCTGGTGTTGCAGGCGGTAAGGGAAAGCGGCGGCACCGCGATTGCGGTCAGCGACGAGGACAGGC
>JBDTPR010000735.1:0-3497 GCA_039932635.1 Candidatus Solibacter sp. | reverse complement strand
CTCTGGGTTTCGCCGCAACTTTACTACCGAACCCCGGGATTTCGAGGACGCCGGTCAGTGTTCCCATACCCCTCTATCGACGTGCACGCTCGCCACCGGGTTTCAGTGGATACATCTGCAAGATACCACGGGGTTCGCGGTGGCAGTTCAGGTTGCAGTTCACCCCCCATTTTTCCGCGACCAAACCGCCTGGGCGTCATCTAACTGATTGAGGGTTGGCGTGAAATACCGCAATCGGTATAATGAGCGCAGGGAATTCCCGAAATTTCAGGAGTAAATTAAGCACATGGTACAGATAACCGAAAAAGCGATCGGCAAAGTGAAAGAAATCATGAGTTCGCAGGATCCTGCGCCCAGTGGGCTGCGGATTTCCGTCGTGGGCGGCGGCTGCTCCGGCTTCAGCTATTCGATGGCCTTCGAGAATACGCCCAACATGCTGGACAAAACCTACACGTACGACGGACTCAAGATCTTCGTAGACCAGGCCAGCCTCTTGTATTTGGATGGCGCCGAAGTCGATTTCGTCGAAACGCTGGAAGGTTCCGGTTTCAAGTTCAATAATCCGCAAGTGAAGTCCACCTGCGGCTGCGGCAGCTCGTTCCAGGTTTAAGTTCGAATTCCAAATCTCCTTGGCAAGGCGCCTCTCCGTGGTATGGGGAGGCGCCTTTTTGTTTTCCGCCGCCTTAGGGATTCATCGTGATCTTGAGGGCTTCCTTCGATTGCCAGACCCGGAAGCTGCCGTCGGGCCGCATTTGTTCCGAATTGATTCGGAGCGGGAAACAGCCCAGATCGGGCGCAAGCCACATGGTCAGGCGGTTGGGACGGAAGTTGGTCTGCACTGCGGTGGTCGGATGACCGAGGATAGTTTCAACGCCGACAACCTTTGCGTCCATACAAGTGCTGGTACCGGTTCGTCCCGGCCCTTTCGGGAAGCTCCACTTCTGGAGAAGCAGGCAATTCTCGTCCGCGCAGCCGGGGATGACGAGCACACTGTGAAAACCCGCGGTCTTTGCCTTTTGGTAGGGCTTCAGCGCGTTCGGAGGCGCCACAAAAGGCGTGATCATGCGTTGCCAGACCGGTAACAACAGGTCCAGCTTGCGCCCGAGCAGGGTGCCAAGCTGGCTGCCCGGCATGGATCGCGAAAGAACGGTCTCCGCTCCGTCCTGGGCCATGTACGATGTCGTCACCATGGCGACGGCAGGTGTGCCGCCTTCTTCGTACAGCCGGTATTCCGACTCCACGGTGTAAGGAATCCGACCCGAAGGCGGTGTCTGCGAGAGTGCCTGAGCCACTGAAAAGAGGAAGACGCCAACCACTACGACGGCCGCCGCCAGCAGCGCCCGTCGCGCTCCGGTGACTAGCGTCAGCTGCCAGTTCCTGGGGGCGCGGGTGGGAACGGTGGCGGCTTGCAGGCCAGCGAAGGTCGTCCGCAGGCTGTTGCGCAAATCGGGAGACGGCGCGGGCGCGGTCCATTGATCGAGCAGGTCGTCGAGTTCGGTATCGTTCATGATTTCCTCCCGTGGCCTGTCGTATAGGCGGCGAGCGTTTCTTTCAATTGCGCCCTGGCTCGTTGCAGCCGCGATTTCACGGCTCCCACTTCGAGTTCCAGCACTTGTGCGATCTCCGCCAGCGGCAGCTGCTCGTAGTGCGCCAGGATCAGCACTTCACGCTGCGTATCGGGCAACTCCCTCACGGCGCGCGCCACTACGCCCTCCAATTCCGAACGCAGGAATTGACTCTCGGGCGACCCGGCGGCGCTTGTCTCCGAGACTCCCGGCGAAATCCGCGCATGCTGCCTTTGGCGCTTGAGCACCTGATTGCGGACCACACCGAAGAGATAGGTTCGCAATGAGGTGCGCTCCGGATCGTAGGCGCAACCCGGGCGCAGCAGCCCGAGGAAGCACTCCTGCACGACATCCTCGGCATCGGCCGCGGAACCGGTCAGACGGCAGGCAAAGCGGAAGAGGGGTAAATGGTGCTCGTCGAAGAGTTGGAGAAACGCGTCTTCCCTGCCCTGCCTGGCTGCCTGCAATGCGTCCATGTTTATCTGCACTGTATTACCGCGAACGGCCAAAAGGAATCGCTCGTTTTTTCCGTGAGGGCTGGTGGGGCATCGGGAAGCTCGGACGGTAGACTAGCACTATGCACCGCTTGGCAGTCCTTCTCTTCTCCTCCTCCGTTCTACACGCCCAGATTACGATTGTCGCCGGCACGGGCGTCGCGGGTACCTCCACCGATAACATTCCTGCGTCCGGCGCGCAAATCAACAACCCCTACGGCCTCGCCACCGGACCCGACGGCGCGCTCTATTTCTGCGAAATCGGCAATCACCGGATACGACGCATCGACCTGAAAACTCACATCATCACGACCGTCGCTGGCACCGGCAAGAAGGGCTACACCGGCGAGGGCGGCCCCGCTCTCCAGGCCGATCTCAACGAGCCCTACGAAATTGCGTTCGACCGTGGAGGCAATATCTATTTCGCGGAAATGCAGAACCACGTAGTGCGGCGTATCGACGCCAAGACCCACGTCATTCGCACTATCGCCGGGACTGGCGTCCCGGGCTTCAGCGGCGACGGCGGACCCGCCACCACCGCCCAACTTCGCCAGCCTCACTCCATCGCATTCGACCCGCAGGGCCGCCTTCTCATCTGCGATATCGGCAACGCTCGCATACGACGGCTCGACCTCGCGACGAGCGTGATCGAGACGTGGGCCGGCACCGGTGAGCGCAAGCCTACCCCCGATGGCGCACCCCTCGCCGGCACGCCGCTCAACGGGCCGCGCGCCATCGCTATCGACCCTGACGGAAACTTATACCTCGCCCTGCGCGAAGGCAACGCCATCTATCGCATCGACCCGAAATCCTCCCGCATCTTTCACCTTGCGGGCACGGGCGAGACCGGACATACCGGCGACGGCGGCCCGGCAAAACTCGCCAAGCTGGCAGGGCCTAAAGGCGTCGCCTGGGCACCCGGCAACAGCCTCTACCTTGCCGACACCGAGAGCCACACAATTCGTAAGATCGATCTCAAGACCAACATCATCACCACCGTCGCCGGCGCCGGCGAGCGCGGTGAACTGGCACGACCTCACGGAATTTTTGTCACCCCGCAGGGCGCCGTTTATATAGGAGATAGCGAGAATCACCGGCTGCTGCAGTTGAAGTAGGACAGTGCGAGCGTTGCTCGCCTCGCTCCCTAACGGTCGCGGCTCTGATTGGGGTCTCGGGCGGTTCGGTCCACTAAGGCGATAATCAAAAGGATGACGCGTACCGAGATGTACCGCCGCCTTCGCGCGCACACCGGCGCCTGGGACATGATCGTGGTGGGCGGTGGAGCTACCGGCGCGGGCGTAGCCGTGGATGCCGCCAGCCGTGGCTACGATGTTCTCCTTCTGGAGCAGAACGATTTCGGCAAGGGCACCTCCAGCCGCAGCACCAAGCTGGTCCACGGCGGCGTGCGCTACCTCGAACAGGGCAACCTCTCGCTGGT
>JBDTPR010000734.1:0-3513 GCA_039932635.1 Candidatus Solibacter sp. | reverse complement strand
TCTAACTTGCCGAGATCCGGGACCTCGGAGTATTTGGTTTCTTCAAAGTCTACGCTTCCTGGCTTGGCGACGTGGTGAATCACCCACTGGTAATCCCGATCCTTCTTAGATTCGATTTCCAGCCGCATGAAGTCCAGAGCCGGGGACGCGTGCACCTGCGAGTACTCGGCAATGTCGCCTTCCAGCAGGAAAAACTCTCCGCCTAACTTCGGGAAGTAGTGCAGGCCCATGCCGTTGGCATGATCCAGCGGTACAATAGCCCCATTGCGTGCGAAAACGGGCAGCGACTTAGTCTCCACAGTAATCGTGCGGGGCCCCGTTGTAAGTTCGTTGGTTTCGAGATTCGTCCAGTTACCGCGAGGCAGATAGACGCTGCGTCTATTCCCAGGCTCGTAAATCGGGGCGACTAACATCTCGTCGCCGAGCAGGAATTCGTCCGGGTGCCGCGCCGCTTCGGGGTCATCGGGTATCTGGAAGGGCAGGGGATGGAAGACCGGAAAGCCGCGGTCCTGAAGTTCCGCCAGGTAGCTGCCGTAAAACGTGTCAAGCTGCTTGCGGAAGCCGCTGAGCCCCACGGTGCCAGGCATATTGCGCGCCACTAGCGAGCCCAATTGGCGGGCGCGTGACTGCAGTTCCTCGGGCGCCGTGTTGTAGGCGGCCAGGTTGAACATGGGCGCGGTGGCCGATGACATGGCGCCGTGCACTAATCTTAAAAGTGAGCTCTTAAGCGTGGCCCAACTGCCGAAGCGATCGGCCGAGACGCTCCACTGGCTGGAGTGCAGGCCGTTGAGATTGTGCTCTTCGAAGACCTCCTTAGGCGTCGGACCGTAATAGAAGTAATAATCGATCTCGGGACCCTGTATGCGGTACGAAGCGGAGTTAGTAAAATCGAATTGATAAGTGCCGTCGCCGCCATGATACTCACCATAGCCGGCCGTATTCACTAAGAACGGGACCTCGGCCCGCAGCGACTTACCGCGCAGATCGAAGGACGCGTCAGTCCGCGGTCCGAGCCCGTAAAATGCGGCTCCCGCAGGCGACTGGCGTTCCCACGAGACGCCGCCCGAATCGGCATGGGCCTCAGTGAGATCGATCATCAGCGGCGCGCCATCCGGACGCCGTACGGCGACCCTGAGGCCGTTTTTCTCAATCGAGACTTCGATCAAGCGAGACCGCATGCGGGCGTGGGTCGGCGTGTCCTGAGTGGTGACGGCCACGGCTTCGTGCGCGGCCTCTTCCGTGGGATGCAAAGGGCCGTCCAGCGAGCGGCGATAGTGGAAGCTGCTGGGCGAGATCCAGACGATCTCGGCGCTGCCGCGGTCAAGCTGCAGTTCGATGCGATTGCCGTGAGGCAAAAGGGCCACCAGGGAGGCCACCGCGGCGAACGCTTGAAATGGCATCAGAGGCAGACCAGTTCGCGTTGGATATTGCCGGTGACAATGGCCTCACTGTCCCCAATGAACATATTGATTTCAGAACGGACTCCGAAATTCGGCAGGTAAATTCCGGGCTCCACCGAGAAGCAGCTCCACGGCATCACGCGACGTTCATCGTGGGTCTCGAAGTTGTCCATATTGGCGCCGTTGCCGTGGACTTCGACGCCGATCGAGTGTCCCGTGCGGTGCGTGAAGTACTCGGCGTAGCCCGCGTTGACGATTACGGCGCGACAGGCGTCGTCCACCTCGAAGCCGCGCAGATCCAGTCCGGCGGCGATCGAGGACTGCACCTTATTAATGGCCGCATCGCGCGCATCGCGCACCGTGTTGAAGACCTTGCGGTGCTCGTCCGTGGGGGTGTCGCCGCAGAAGCAGGTCCACGTGATGTCGTAGTAAACGGCGCCCGGCTGGTCGAGCTTGGCCCACATATCAAGCAGCACCCAATCGCCGGTTTTGATTGGGTTAGTGACAGTGGCGGAGGGCTCGTAGTGCGGGTTGCTGGCGTTGGCGTTGCAGCCCACGATGGGCCCCGAATCGGTCAGCAGGCCGGCGTCGGCGAAGCCCTTGCGGACGAAATCCTTGACCTCCACCTCCTGCAGCGGCGCGCCGTTGCGGGTACGCTCGCGGATCAGTTCGAACGCGCCGGCGCGGACCTTGTCCACGCGGCGTCCGGCTTCCATATGCGATTCGAACGCGGCGGGCGTCCACTTGGCTTCGAACATCTGTATGAGCTCAGCCGCGGTGACCACATCCACCCCCGTCGAACGCACCAGTTCGATCGTGCCCGCGTCCACGTTGGCGACGTACGGGACGGCGCACATCGGCGAGTAAGCCATCGCCACGCGCTTCATGCCCGAGGTCAGGCGTCCGAGCGCGGCCAACTGCTCCGGCCAACTGGAGTAGGGAATCATCTCGCCCGGAAGTCCGGCGAGCGTGTTGCGCTCGATCCGGTGCTCCATCCCCTTGGGCTCGCCCTCGGCGGGGATCATGTAATACCAGCGGCGCGAGACCTTGCCGGTGGGGATGCCGAGGATGCGGTAGGCAAGGGGGTCGCGCAGGTGGTGATCGAAGAAGAGCCACCCGTCGAGATTCTGTTTGCGAAGTTCCTGTTGTATGGCAGCGAGGTTCATGGGTTTACGCTAACGCCTTTCCAAGTGGTGCTGAGGGACAACCACAATTATTGCACCTGGGTTTGAAGGTGCAAGCGGGCCTCCAGGAAGCGAACAACGTGCGGCAACCCGCATCGTTTTGTGTACCCGTGTATGGCTCTCAAATCGCCCGGCTGTCCGCTCACAATGTAAGTCTCAGCACACTGTCTGGTACTAGTCCGTTATAACTACTACCTGGGACTTAGGACGGTTGTATCTGGCGATGTTTCTCCGAAAGCGTCATACTAAGCCCGTTCGTTATCCGGTTTCGAAGGGGATCGTCTTATGGATATAAGGCTGGGAGTCGCACGCACCGCATGTTTCGTTCCGGTTGTGCTGCTTCTTTTCTGCCTTCCCGCGACCGGGTTCGGGCAGACGGCCGAAGATATCCCATTCACGTATCAAATCGGCGGTTCAGTTCCGGCCCCTGTTCAAAGGGATCTATATAGCCAGCCCAGTGTGGTGCTGACCCTGGTGCCGGATGGCGCGACTTGGGTTTCGGCCACCCTCAGCAACCCGTCCACTCCCAGCGTGTTGACGATTTCCGCGGTGCCGGGAAATCTCTCGGCGGGAACTTACAAGAGCACGCTCCGAGTTGATTCCGATCAAGGCTACCTGGTCTACAACATCACTCTGAACGTAACTGGCGGAACGGGCTCGGGCGGCGTTGCGCTCAGCGCGTCGTCCTTCACGTTTACGGCAATCGCCGGAGGCGCAGTTCCGGCTGCCCAGACCCTGACGGTGACGGCCGGGGCGAGTGTAAGCGCAAACGCTCAAGCCTCCCAACAGACCTGTGTCGGGAGCACGTGGCTGTCCCTGTCGCCGACGGGCAGCTTCAGCGCGGGCACGGTGGGCCAGCCCTTCTCCATCTCTGTGGATCCGGGCGGCCTGACCGCGGGCACAACCTGCACCGGCACAATCTCGATTAC
>JBDTPR010000733.1:0-3514 GCA_039932635.1 Candidatus Solibacter sp. | reverse complement strand
CGCTCGGACCGGGCGCAGATGCAGTGGCTGGACAAGATCTACGCCAATGAGGACATCGCGGCGTATCTGCGCAATCAGCCGGGCTTCCAACGGGCCGAGGTTGCGGACGATGCCTTCGCCCCGAATTGGGGGGCATTTCACGGTGTGGAGATGCACGGCGGCATGACGGCGAGCGCGACCACGAACGTGCTGGAATCGGAGTTTTTCGGGCTGACCGGGAAGCGCATGTACGGCGTCGCTTATACAATCGCAAAGGCGCCGGCGCCGAATGCCGGGAGCGAGGTGTTCGCGGGCGAAAGCGGCTACAAGGTCTACCGTCGCGATGCGTTCCCCCGGGCGTGGGCCGTCCACGAGCTGGTGCGGGTGCCGCAGACCGGCGAGGGAAATATCCTGGTGGGCCGCGATCCGGAGTCGTTCCGGCGCAAGGCACACATGGTGACCGCACCGCCTAAGGTGGAGCCCTGCGGCGCGGCGGACAAGGTGGAGTTGATCGAGCACCTGCCCGACCGGCTGGCGATTCGCGCGGAGATGGCGTGCGATGGGATGGTGGTGCTGTCGGACACCTTCTACCCGGGATGGCGTGCGCGGGTGGATCACCAGCCCGCGCAGATTTACGAAGTGAATGGCGCGATGCGCGGGGTCGCGGTGACTCGTGGCACGCACACGGTTACGATGCGGTACCGACCGGCGAGCGTGTATATGGGAGCGGGCCTGACGCTGCTTGGCGTGTTGGGCGCGCTAGGGCTGGGACTCACTCGCCGAACTTGGGCCGCTCGTTGAGCATGCTGAGTAAGAAGGACAGCAGCACCACTGCCCCAAGAATGTTGATGACCATCATAATTTTCGCCCTCAATTACTAATGCGTAAGATGAGGGGAAATTGGATCAAAGAAAAGTTGGTGAAGAAGCCGGAAAATCACCGCTCCCTGACGGTCGCGGCTCTGCTTGGGCTTGTGCGGAGTAGATGTAGATCTCCTTGGGGTCGGGAATGGTGAGCGTGCCTCCGGCGACTACGGCTTCGGGCTGACCCTTGGTCAGCGGGGTGAAGCGGATGCCGTTGGGGACACCCACGTCGTCAAGATCGAGTTCGATGGGTTTGGCGGCTCCGGCCCGGTTCAGGATCACTAGGACGTGCTCGCCCGGCGAGCTCCGCAGGTACGCGTATTGATCTTTATTTACCAGCAGTTGGACCAGTTTCCCTTGACGTACGGCTGGGTGCTGCTGGCGGAAGTGCAGGAGGTCTCGCAGGTAGTCGAAGGCGAGGGAGGACTCGCCCGAGCGGCCTGACGGAACGAACCCATTTACGGGATCGCCGGGCCAGCCGCCGGGGAAATCGGCCCGGATACTGCGGTCGGTACGGTCAGTCCCCTTCCCCATCGCGAGTTCCTCTCCATAGTAGATGTGCGGGATGCGACGCGTCGTGAGGAGGAAGGCCTGCGCCATCATCTGCTTCATGACGTCCCCGCCGGCAATGGAGAAGAAGCGCGGCTGGTCGTGATTGCCGGAGAAGGCTACCAATTGCTCCGGATGTTGGTAGAGCGAATCCTGGGAGAGGATGTCGGTGAGCAGGGTCATGGGCTGCCCCTCGGCGAAGACCTTCCGGATGGCGCTTTCCAGCGGGAAATCCAGCATCGACTTGAGGCGCGTATCCACCCCGGCGCGGCGCGTGCCGCCTTCGAAGAAGGAGAGGACAGCCGGCGACGGCGCGGTGATTTCGCCGGTGACGATCAGGTTGGGGTACTGCTTGTCGATGGCGGCCTGCCCCTTCTCCCAGAAGGGGCGATTCTTGTTAGCCGGCGAACGACGGCGGCGAGGGCATGGTATATACTACGCCCCAGATCACACGCGAGGAAATTCATGCGACGCTTACTCGTTCTTGCCGCCGGCGCTGCCGTCCTGGTCGCCACGCTTCCTAAGAGTGGCCCGGTACAGGCGCAGTCTCGAATGGCGCTGCCGCTGGTGGCGCAGAATTCCGGCCACGCCTCGCTGGGTCTGGCGCTACGCAAGCTGACCGTGTCGGGGACCTTCATGCACGCCCCCGCCCATCCCGACGACGAAAACAACGCCATGCTTTCGTACTTCGGCTACGGCATGGGCCTGCGCTCCATCGACTTGCAGAACAACCGCGGCGAGGGCGGCCAGAACGAGATCGGCCCTGAGCTATTCCATGACATGGGGGTGTTGCGCACATCGGAACTGCTTTCCGCGCACCGCAGCGACGGCGCCGAACAGTACTTCACACGCGCCATCGACTACGGCTACTCCTTCGATCCCCAGGAAGTGATCGGGAAGTGGGGCCGTCAGGAGATCGTCGGCGATTACGCGCGCCTGATCCGCACGCTCCGCCCCGACGTGATCGTAACCATGAACATCCAGGGCCGCGGCGGCGATAGGGCACACGAAGCCACCACTGTCCTGGTCCGCGAGGGCGTCCGCGCCGCGGGCGATCCCGCGATGTACCCCGAACAGCTTCGCGAGGGCCTGCGCCCCTGGCAGCCGAAGAAATTGTATTTCAGCGGCGGGGGGCGGGCCGGGTGGACGCGGTGGACGCGGTGGGCCGGGCGCGCCTGCGGCCGAAACGCCCGCGGTTCCGCAGACCCCGCCGGTGAAGCTCACGCCCGTCAACACGGCGGCATACGATTCCCTGCTGGGCCGCACCTATGCCGAGATCGGCGCCGATGCGCGCAGCAATCACAAGTGTCAGGGTATGGGCGGACTGCCGCCTTTGCCGGGAGCCGGCGGCCGTGGAGGTCGCGGCGGTCCTGGCGGTGGCGGCTATCAGTTGATGGAAAGCACCCTGCCGGGGCAGGTAGGAAAAGACGAAGCCAACCTTTTCGATGGCATCGACACCAGCTTGAACGCGGTGGCGCAGTACGCCGGCCCCAATCCGCCGCAGGCCCTGGTCAGCGGACTGGCGGCCATCGTTGCGGAGGGCAAACACGCGCAAGCCGCCTTCGCGGCTGGGAATGATGCGGGGACGGCGACACCGGCGGAAGCGGGCCTCGCGGCTCTGCGCGCGCTGCTGGCGCAACTACCTTCGCTCGGCCTCAATGACTCCGCCCGGTACGAAATCGATTTCCGCCTCAAGCTGAAGGAGCGCGATTATCAGGACGCGGTGCTCGCCGCGCATGGCGTGAGCTTCGATGCCGTGGCCGACGATGGACTGGTAATCGCCGGGCAGCCCGTCAAGCTCTCCCTGGTGGCCGTAAATCGCGGTGCCTCCGATGTCGCCGTGACCAGCGTCGCGGTGTCGGGCTTCGACGGGTCCGGCGCCTGCAAGCCGGAGGACCTCAAGAAGGACGCCGCCTACAGTTGCGCCCTCGATGCCAATGTGCCGAAGAGCGCCGCGCCCACTACGCCGTACTTTCACGACAACTATTGGAAGCATCCCGAGAACCACGCGATCAACAGCTTCGATACCGGCGTGCCGTTCGGCGTACCGTTCGCTCCCAGCCCGTTTCGCGCCACCTTCCACCTGAAGGCCGGCAACGTCGAAGTCACGCGGGAGGTCCCCG
>JBDTPR010000732.1:0-3522 GCA_039932635.1 Candidatus Solibacter sp. | reverse complement strand
GTAAAACGACTCTCGGCCAATCTCATCACCCTATGAGTTCTCGATCGATGCTGGTGCACTCCGCCTATTCAGGCTAGTGAGTCGACACCCGGCTGACGACTCCGTGTATCGCCTGGGTGCCGAAATGGCCGGTTGCCGGCCCTTTATAGACCAAGGTTATGTTGGAGAAGGATACAGTAGAACCTCCGGTAATGCAGACTTGCATGGTGGATGCTCCCTGGGACTCAAATGGCGCCGGGCTGCCATTCCCGGTCGTGGTGACGGTTGCTGTCACGACAATACCTGGACCTGTGGTAGCAGGGCTGTTTGCCGGGCAAACGGACACGTCATAACTGACCGCTGCGTTGGTCACGCTGATATGGTGCGTGTGAGGGCCTCGGGTCGCCGGGTTTGCGGGATCCACCTTAGTGGCATTTGAAGTCCCATAATCGCTGGTCTCCATCGCGAGGTCCGCAGTGAAGTTGGCGGTGCCGGTTCTTTGTACGTCCAATGACCAGTCGCCGCGCATCTCGTAAGGGCCGCCCGCTACCGTCGATGGTGAGTAGTCGTGAATTACACCCTTGAAATGAACCTCTCTCAGATCTTGCCCTGACAGTAGCCCCGCCGTGAGGACCAGACCAGTGCGGAAAATAATATGTGCGTAGCGAATTCTCATAGCCGTCTCCTTTTGATGTTGTTTCTACAAATACAAGCTGGCATTCACGATGCGCCAGGCAGAGAAAAGAGGCAAGCGCGGACAGGTTGAAAGCCTGTTTCATACATTTGCACCTCGCTGAAAACATGATGTATTCTCGAAGCGTGTCCACCGCGCCTTTGGACTTCGAGGCTACGCGCCGGCAACTGGAGCGGGTCCTCGCCAGCTCTGGATTTCTGCGAAATGAGCGGATGAGCCGGTTCCTCAGGTTCCTGGTCGAACGGTATCTGGAGGGCAGTCACAACCAGCTCAAGGAATCCGTAATTGCGGTCGAGGTATTTGGACGCAAGCCGGATCATGATCCTGCGCGGGACTCGATTGTGCGGACTGAGGCCGGCAGGCTTCGGTCCCGGTTGGCTGAATATTACGTGGCTGAAGGAAAAGACGACCAGATCACGATAGAACTGCCGAAGGGCGGATACACACCAACCTTTCACTCGCGGCAGGCAACGCAAGCATTGGTGCGGGCAGAAGGGAAAACTCGCTGGCGCGTGTGGCTGTTGAGCACGGCGCCGGTAATCGCGGTGGCGGTCGCTATGATCGCCTGGCTTCAGTACGCGGCAGGCTTCCGGCGAAATCCGATTGCAGTCGCGCGATTTCAGAGAGTGACCGATTTCGACGGAACGGAGAAGGAGGCTACCGTCTCGCGCGACGGCAAATTCATCGCGTTTTTGTCGGACCGCGACGGACATAGCGATGTTTGGGTGACACAGCCCGGATCGGGACAGTTCCACAACCTCACTCACGGGAGCGCTCCGGAGCTCATCAATCCCTCAGTCCGCGCCCTGGGATTCTCGCCCGACGGCTCGCTGGTCACGTTCTGGGTCCGCAAGCCGTCCGGCCCAAACTGGCAGATCGGGATATGGGCCGTCCCAACTCTAGGCGGCGAACCCAAGCGCTATCTGGAAGGCGCCGCGGAGTACGATTGGTCCCTCGACGGTTCACGGCTGGCTTACCATACGGCTGCCTCGGGAGATCCACTTTTCGTCTCCGACGCCGCATCGTATCCTCAGGGACGACCTATCTTCACCGCGCCACCGGGCCAACATTCTCATTTTCAAGTGTGGGCGCCGGACAAGTCTTTCATCTATTTCGTCCTGGGCACCCTGCCCGACAAACTGGATATCTGGCGCATCAAGCCGACCGGAGGACGGCCTGAACGGATCACTTCCCACAATGGACGAGTGAGTCATCCGGTCTTTCTGAATCAACGTACGTTGATGTACCTGGCCAGCGATCCCGACGGGGCAGGACCATGGCTGTACAGCATGGACGTCGAGCGCCGCAGCCCTCAACGGCTCACATTCGGTCCCGACGGATACACATCGCTGGCCGCCACAGCAGACGGCCGGCGACTGGTTGTTACGCGCGCCAATCCGAAGAGAACTCTGTGGCAACTCCGGATGAGTGATTCACATGTGGAGCGCATCTCTGTGACGCCGGGTAGTGCGTTCGTTCCACGACTGGGGCCCGATTACCTTATCTATGTTTCTTCGGTGAGCGGGAGCGAAACGATTTGGAAGCGGGCGAACGGAACCGATAGGGAATTGTGGGGTGGTCATGAAGCGAAGATCATTGGCGGTCCGGCCATCTCCCCCGATGGCGGCCGGCTGGCATTTTCGGTCCGTCAAAGCGGGCACACGGCGTTGTACGTAATGCAGGCGGACGGCACCGATCCGCATGTGGTGGCCGATTCGCTGGAACTGCAAGGCTCTCCAGCGTGGACGCCGGATAGCCAATCGATTACCACTGCCGCCAACGATCATGGCGTGCCGCACCTCTTCCAGGTGCCGGTCAATGGCGGTCCGGCCGCAGAGCTTCTGCGCGATGACTCGGTAGATCCGGAGTGGCAGCCTCAAGGCCAATTCGTTGTTTACTCCGGACCTGACATTGGCACGACCTTTTTCCTGAAAGCTGTAACGCCACAGGGTATCCCTCATCCGTTTGCTCGCCCGATTAACCTGACGCGGGGCGCGAGACGCTTCAAGTTTCTCCCGGGGGGACATGAACTGGCTTTCCTGCGGGGGGGAATTGAACACAAAGATCTCTGGCTAACGGACCCCGACACGAGCGCAGAGCGGCAGGTGACCAAACTCCCCGGCGATTTTGATGTTGCGGACTTTGACTTCTCCCCGGACGGCCGTGAGGTTGTTCTGGAACGGCTGGAGGAGCGTTCCAACATCGTGCTGCTCGACCTTGCCAGGCAATGAAACGTGTCCACTCCAGCAGACTAATTTGGGCCCTGACGCCCGGGGTACTTCACCGTGTCGAGCCAGCCGAGCTGAGTCATTGGGCCCTCAACCCTTCCCTGGCTATAGGCGCTGGTCAATATCACCCTGATGCCGGGCTCAAGCCTGGCGGCCTCGGCAACGATTTCGCGGCCACTAGGCCTGGCAGCGTCATGTCGTGAAGGATCGCGTCAATTTTGCGCCCGTGTGCCCGAAGAAGATCGATTGCCGAATTACCATCCGCGGCTTCGAAGCCAGTCTTGCGGAGCATCCTGACGACAGGGGAGCAGGAGCACATGACCGCGTTCGTACTGGGGCGGGACAACGGGACGCTGGCGGAGCTGGAAACGAAGTGGCGGGAGTGCAAGGACAAGGTGCGGGAAGGGGTCATTTACCGGGTGGACTGAGCCGCAGATGCACCTGGGGACTATTTCAGTTCGACGGGGGCTCCGGTCAGAATCAGGCGCGTCCCCTTCGGCAGGCGCAGAGGCCTGCGTAGCGTGTAGGTGCGATTCCAGGCGGTGTGGAAGGCCGGAATCCAAAGGATGTGCTCGACACGCTGGTCGGGGAGGATGGCGCTTAGTTCTACGGCGCCTTGCG
>JBDTPR010000731.1:0-3535 GCA_039932635.1 Candidatus Solibacter sp. | reverse complement strand
GGGGCGGACTTTAGTCTGCGTACCGACTTCAGTCGGTACACCGGCCAAAGGCCGGGAAGTTTCCGCAGTTTGTGGCGATGCCACTCTGTGGGGCGGCCAGTCTTGGCCGCAGCCGTCTTTCAGGCGGCAACGCAAGCCTATCCGCCTGAAGATGCCGCGAGGTGCACTGCGGTAGCTTTCACGATTGCCGAGATGAGGTCCCCCGCGCACAATTCAAGTTCGCCTGCCGACTGCGCTGTGACGAGTGCGACCAGCGGAAAGCCGCAATCCAATTCCACTCGTGCGAGCGCGCCTTCGGGGGTCACCGACGTGATGCGGCCAGTCAGCCGATTGCGCACGGTGGAGGTCTGCTCGAGTTCGCGGGAGAGCGCCACATCTTCGGCTCGAATGCAGGCGAAGAGGGCGCCGGTCTCGCCGGAGTCCACGCATTGCAGCTGGGCCTGGCCCACGGCGAGCGTGAGCAGACCGCCGGAGCGTCCCACGATTTCGGCGGCCATCACATTCTCCACGCCCACCGATTCGGCGACGGCGAGATCGGCCGGGCGGCGAAAGACTTCCTGCACGGGACCGCTCTGGCGCACCTTGCCATCGACGATGACCGCCATCCAATCGCCCAGCGCGACAGCTTCCATGCGGTCGTGGGTCACGACGATGGAGGGCACGCCGCCGTTGAGCAGCATGCGGCGGAGTTCGCCGCGGGTCCGTATGCGCGTGGCAGCATCGAGCGCGGAGAGCGGCTCGTCGAGCAATAGCAGCGCAGGTTCCGCGGCGAGTGCGCGGGCCAGCGCCACGCGCTGCTGCTGACCGCCGGAGAGCGCCGCGGGCTTGCGCGCGGCGAGGTCCCGAAGTTGGAAGGCCTCGATCACAGAGAGGGATTTTTCGGGCTTCGCAGCGTAGCCGATGTTGGCGGCAACGGTCAGGTGGGGGAAGAGCGCATAGTCCTGGAAGAGGAAGCCGGCGCTGCGCTGTTGCGGCGGGAGATCGATGGCTCGTGCTTTGTCGAACCAGGTTTGCTCGCGGAAGGAGATCATGCCGTCGTCGGGGCGCTCGAGTCCGGCGAGCATACGGAGCAGGGTGGTCTTGCCCGAACCCGAAGGGCCGAACAGAACGGTCACAGCAGCCGTGTCGGGGATGATCAGTTCCGCGTCGGCCTCAAACGCGCGGGAGAGGCGCTTGCGGCAGCGCGCCGTCAGCAGGTCGCTCATGCTGCCGGCCACACCGCCCAGACGCGGCGTTGCAGCGCGTAGGTGAGCGCGAGCACGATGAAGGAGACGGCGAGCAGGAACAGCGAAGTCGCGAAGGCGGCTGAGTAGTCGAGCGCCTGGACGGAATCGTAAATGGAGATGGAGACGGTGCGCGTAGAGCCGGCGATGTTGCCGCCCACCATGAGGACGACTCCGAATTCGCCCAAGGTGTGAGCGAAGCTCAGAATCGCGCCGGTGGCGATGCCGCGAAGGGAAAGCGGCACGATGACGCGTCGAAACGTAGCGGCGCGTGAAACGCCGAGGCACCAGGACGCCTCGAGCAATTTGCGATCGACACCGGCGAACGCGCCCGCCACGGGTTGCACCGTGAAGGGCAGGCTATAGAGGACGCTCGCGATTAGCAGGCCCTGGAAGGAGAACGGCAGTATCCCGCCGGTGAGCTTCGCGTAAAGCGCGCCCAGCGGACTGCGCGGCCCCATGGCCAGCAGGAGGTAGAAACCGAGCACGGTGGGCGGCAACACCAGAGGCAGCGCAACCACAGCCTCGACCAGAAATTTCCAACGCCGCGGCGAGAACGCCAGCCAATATGCGATCGGCAGTCCGATGACAAGCAGGATCGCGGTGGTGGATGCCGCGAGCCGAAGGCTGAGAAAGATTGCCTGCCAGTCCAATTTACTCTCCCGAATCTACTCTCGCGTGATGAAGCCGAACCGCATGAGCGTTTGGCGGCCGTCGCCGGCGGTAAGGAAAGCGCGGAACTCGCGCCCGGCCGCCGAATCTTTCAGGATAATCCCACCCTGCTCCAGGCGCGGATACGCGTCGATAGGAATTTCCCAGTAGCGGCCTTTGGCGGCGGGCGCCAGGGCGAGGGACAGCGCGACAATACCGGCGTCGGCGGCGCCGCTCTCCACGAATTGCAGGGTCTGCGAAATGTTCTCGCCGAGGACGAGTTTGGGCTTCATCGAGTCATAGAGGCCGAGCGTGCGGAGCGCGGCTTCGGCTGCGCGTCCATAAGGTGCGTGTTGGGGATTGGCGATGGCCAGGTGCTTCACGTCGGGCGAGCGGAGCGCGGTGGCCGGATCGAGTGCGGAAGCTGCGGGCACCCATACGACGATGCGGCCGGCGCCGTAGGTGAAGAGCGAGTCGGCGAGCCCAATGTGGGCGGCGGCCAGTTTGCGAGGGTAATCGAGGTCGGCGGAGAGTAAGAGATCGTAGGGCGCGCCGTTGGTAATTTGGGTGTAGAAATTGCCCGAAGATCCGTAGGCGATATCAAGCTGTGCGCCGGGGAATTTGGGAGCGATTTCCCGGAGTGCGAAGTTCAAATCGGAAGCCGCTGCGATCTTAAGCTTACTCGCTTGCGGGGCGCAAGATGAGAGAAGAACCAGAAGGAATGCGGATAGCCATGTGTTGCATCTTGGCTTGTTGCTGCGTATTTGTGGGGCAGACTTTAGTCTGCGCACCGACTTCAGTCGGTGCATCAAAACTTGAGCCTCAAAGCCAGTTCGGCCACTCGTGGGTCGCCGGCGGTGCTGATGCTGCCGAACGCGGCGGCCCCGAAACTGCCGTTGGGCTGACCCAGGGGCGGCGTATTGCTCACATTGAAAAGCTCTCCGCGGATCTCCACGGAGATAGTCTCGTGCACGCGGAAAACTTTGCCCACCATCAGGTCTGCCGCCTGATATCCGGGTCCCCGCACCGGATTCCGCGAAGCGTTGCCGATCCCGAATTGCGGCGCTCCGGTAAACGCAGCCGTATTGAAATAGCGCTGCACGGTGCGCTGCTCGGCAGGAAGCGCGGGATCGCCAATCCGATTCGGACGTTGTATCCCATAGCCGAAAGCCGCATTGAAGTTGGTCGCCTGCGTCACCGTGACGAGCATACCTGATTGCGCTCGCACGATGCCGCCGATCTCCCAGCCCTTACCGAACTGGTACACAAACCCAGTGGCGAAGACCTGCGGAATGCTGCCGGTGGACTCGTCTTTTTCCAGGCGGCGATTGAAGCTGTCGGCGGCCTGATAACTGGCAACTGGACCAGTCAGCAACGCGGAACTGAACACCGCGCCCGCGTCATCGATCAGTTTGGAAAATGTGTAAGCAGCACTCCAGGTGAGGCGAAGCCTCATCCTTTCCTCTGTCTCTGTCTCTGTCTCTGTCTCTGTATTGTCAAACGTAACGCGTCACGCCCCGCACGAAAGCGAACAGAGCGTAACGTTTGACCTGTTTGATCAAACATGAATTGTGCCACAAGCTTTCTCTTGACGGTCGTCACCAATTCGCTTTGATTACCCCGATGGCTACGAGCTACACCAAGATTTTCACCTCCCTCAT
>JBDTPR010000730.1:0-3541 GCA_039932635.1 Candidatus Solibacter sp. | reverse complement strand
AGGATCCACGCCACTTCGTCCACCACCGCGCGCGCTCCCCGCCTACGGTGCGTCTTCCCGAATGTCGAATGACTGCACCACCGGCAATGATAAGGACACCCTCGCGCCGTGATCACCGACACAGATCCCCCGCCGTGATGCTCCCGCCACGCGCTCAGGTACCGCGTAAGATCGATGCGTTCGCGGTCCGGCCACGGCTGCGCATCCAGATCGGGCAGCAAGCGCGCAGGGCCCGTATTCACTACGCTGCCATCCTCCGCGCGGAAGATCACCCCCGCGATATGCGCGAGCGGCTCGCCCCGCAGAATCGCTTCCATCGCCAGTTCGCCTTCACCCGCCACAATCGCATGGGCGCCCGCAGCCAGATACTCCTCCGCGTAATTTGCCGGCTCCGGACCGCCCATCACCACGCGCCATCCGCACGCCGCTGCGCGCGCCAGAATCGCCAGCGCATTGCCGCGCGTCATCAGGTTCACATAGATTCCCAGCGTGGCCGGAGGCTCGGTCTCCAGAATGCGGAACAACTCTTCCCGCGAGCCGAATGTCGAATCGTAGATCTCCACCCCCAACCCGCGCGCCCGCAGAAATGACGACAAATAGAGCAGCCCGAGCGGAGCGTACGGCTTCATGATCTGAAGCTCTTTCGGATCCTCGCGCAGAAAATAGCCGTGACTTAGCAGGAGGTCCATATCGGCAGTCTCTGTCGCGCGCACGTTTCCTTCAGTGCCAGCACGCGCCCCCAGGCATCGGAGGCCGCTGCGGTGCCCTCGCGCACTTCCAGATGCAACGCGTCAGCCAGCGCGCGATAAAAATCGCTGGTGAACGCGCCCTGGAACAGAATGTCGAGATCGTCGCTGTCCGCCCAATTTTCCTTAGGCCCCAGTTGGCTCGACACCATCCGATGAAACGCCGTCCCGGGCAGCGGATACGACACCGACACGCCGATATCGTCCGGCCGCGTCTCGCGCACCAGCGCAATGGTCTTTTCGATTTCCGCCCACGTCTCGCCCGGATAGCCGAATTGCAGGAAGAAGCACGCGCGTATGCCGTGGCGGCGCAGATTCTCGCGCGCCTCGTAAACCTGCCACAGCCGCGTGCCCTTATCCATCGCATCCAGCACGTCCTGCGCGCCCGATTCCACGCCCATCCACACTTCCGCGCACCCCGCCCGCCGCAGCGCCTCCACCGTCGGACGCGTCATCAGGTCGCAACGCGATTGCATCTTGAACGGAATCTGCGCACCCAACGCTTCCACCGCCGCGGCGAACTCTACCGTCCACTGCTGCGACAGCGCGAAAATATCATCGGCGAACCACAGGTGATCCGGCGCAAAATGCGATTTCAGACTCCGCATCTCTTCCGCCACCAGTCGTGCCGACCGGCAATGATAGCTATCGCCCCAAATCGGCTTGGCGCACCAGTTGCACCGGTACGGGCAGCCGCGGCTCGAAACCATATTGATCGAGAAATAGCCATGCGCCTTGGTCCATGCTTCGCGGTAGGGTTCCGCCTCCACCAAATCCCACGCCGGCATCGGCAGCGCATCCAGATCGGCAATCGGCTGGCGTCGCGGCGTATGCCGTATCGCCCCCGTCTGCGGCTCCGCAAACGCCACTCCGCGCAACTCGGGGCCCACCGCGGCCGCCCCCTCCAGAATCCGTCGCGCCACCTCCACGATGCCCTCTTCCACTTCGCCTTCCAAAACGAACGTGAAGCCCGCGCCTAAATATTCGGCCGCGCGGTCCGACGCATCAGACCCGTTCACGATCGCCGGAACGCCCGCCGCGCGCGCTGTCCGCGCCATCCATCCGGCCAGTTCGCGATTGCGCAGCAGGCACATCTTCGTCAGGAAATTGAAATTGTCCTCGCACACCGCCAGCAGCCGCGGACGATGCAGTGCCAGCGCCTCCGCGAAACCTTCCTCGGGATTCTCCAGCGCCGGATCGAACAGCGCCACATCATAGCCTTCGCGCCGCAAACACGCCGCCGCCAGCAGCGTCTGCAGCGGCGGATACGGCTGCATCTTGCGCGTCTGCTTGCGATCGCTCAGCAGGTGATTGGAATGGGTGAGAAGGATGTCCGCCATGGGTCCCTCTAGCAGGTTACCGGTTCTGCAGAGAGCTGGTGGGCGTCCACCTTCGGCTTCGGAGGCGTGAGTATTTTCTGCACGGTCTTGCGCGCCCACAGATCCACGGGGAACGAGTACACGTGATGATCCAGCCGCCAGCGCGCCGGTACGCTGATCAGTTCGAAGAGCACGCGATTCAACGCGGGCGTGCGGTACTTGCCGATCGGCACGCGGTGGAAGGCCACGCGCATATACTCGCGCATATTTTGCAGTCTTTCATGCTCGCGGCCCTTCAGCCACGGCAGCACCGTGTAGCGCGGGAAAAAGTCGGCCCAGCCCTCCAGCGTCTTCGGCACTTCGATCCCCAGTTCGAACGCCTTCTTCATAATCGGCGACCCGGGATACGGCGTGAAAATATTCGTCCAGAATTCGGCGCCCGGATACTGCCGGCAGATTTTCATCATCATCGCCACCGATTCGCGCCGCTCAGCTTCACCCTCGCCCGGATAGCCGAAAATCAGATTGAAGCTCGGCCGTATGCCGGCCTGCGTCAGCTTATCGGCCGCCCCGTAGATCGCATCGAGATCCTGAAAATCCTTCCCCATCAGGTGCATCATCTTCGGCGAGCCCGAGTCCGCCCCCTGCGACATCTGCGTCAACCCCGCGCGCCGCAGCAGCTTCAACTCTTCCACCGTGAAGCGGCACACCAGATTTGTGGACGCCTGTATGCTCCAGTCAAATTTCACGCCACGGCGCACCAGTCCCTCCGCGATCCCCACGGCACGCGCCCGGTCCACCAAGAAATTGTCATCCACAATCCACAGCAGTTCCAGATTGTAGCGGCTGACCAAATCGGTGGTTTCTTCCACCACCTGCCCCGGCTCAAGCGCGTTCCACTTGCGGCCGTACACGCCGTCATTCGTGCAGTAGCCGCAGTTGTAGGGGCACGCGAGACTCGATGTATACATCGCCCAGCGCCGTCCGCAGACACGCTGATACGCGTCGAAATCCGCCAAATGATACGCCTTGGGCGGCATCTCGCTTAGCGGACGCAGCGCGCGCGCCGCATTGAAGCGAAGCTTGCCGTCCTCTTTGTAGCCCACCCCGGGGATCCCCGCCAGCGACTCGCCCGCCTCCAGCCGCCGCACCACGTCGACAAGCGCCTCTTCCCCCTGCCCGACCACCACCACATCCACATACTCCGCCGCCAGCGTCTGATCCGGCAGCAACGAGGGATGCCATCCTCCCAGCACGATCGGCATTTTCGGATACAGCCGCTTCACCTCGCGCGCGATCTGCACCGTCTCCCGAATCATCGGCCCGGTCACCAGGGACACCGCCAGGCAAATCGCATCCTTGAGTTCCTCGATCACGCGGCGCTGGAAGTTCGGCGTGATCGTGGAATCGACAATTTTTACTTGGTAACCGGCCTGCAAAAGGGGAGTGGAAACCGCCAGGATTCCCAGCGGCGCC
>JBDTPR010000729.1:0-3565 GCA_039932635.1 Candidatus Solibacter sp. | reverse complement strand
TGGCCAATGACAGCACCGTTCCGGTGGATGTGCTGCCCGACGCCCTGCTCCACGCCAACGGCATGATGCGCAATCGCGCCGAGGGTGCGCCGCTGCCCGACGATGCCTCGCTCTTCGAAATCGTCAATGAATTTGAACGCCGCACCATCGTGGAGCGCCTGGAAAAATGCGGGTGGAGCCAGACGGAAGCGGCCGAAAGCCTGCACGTGCCGCTATCTACGCTCAATCAGAAAATCAAGCGGCTGGAGATTAAAATCCGCCGCAAGTCCGACAGCAACTAGCGAACCCCCTTCAGAGCCGCGACCGTGAGGGAGCGTTTGCTAACTTGCCCTGAGACGCCGCATGACGAACGCTCCCTTACGGTCGCGGCTCTGATGGGGTCGCAATAATTCGCGACCATAAGGGATCGGTCGGCATGTGGCGTCTCAAGGCAAGTTAGCAAACGCTCCCTCACGGTCGCGGCTCTGAAGGGGTTCAACAGTGGTCTTCCTACACCACTTCGAGGATCAGCAGCTTCAGGTAGAGTGTTTCCGGTACGGTGAGCAAGATGGGGTGATCCTGACTCTGCGTGCGCCGTTCCAGCACGCGCAAGGTCCGATTGGCATCCAGGCTCGCCTCCGCAACCAACTCCAGTAGCGCGTTCTCGCCCAAATGATGCGAGCAGGAGCAGGTCACCAGAATCCCGCCGGGCTGCAACAAACGCAGCGCTCGTAGATTGATCTCCTTATACCCGGTGATCGCCGATTCCACATTCCTGCGCGACTTCGCGAACGCCGGAGGATCCAGCACCACCAGATTGAACTGCCGCCGCGCGCTGGCGTAATTCGTCAGCAACTGGAAGATGTCCGCTTCCTTGAACTCGATATTCGAAAGCCCGTTGGCTGCCGCATTCGCACGCGCGTGCACCAGCGCGGGACCCGAACTATCGGCGGCTTCCACGCTCTCGCAGTGCCCGGCCAGATGCAGCGCGAACCCGCCCGTGGACGTGAAGCAATCGAGCGCCTTCCCGCCGCGCGCATACTTCGCCGCGGCCCGGTAATTGTCACGCTGATCCAGGAAGATACCGGTCTTCTGCCCGTGCAGCAAATCGGCGCGCAGCGTGAGGCCGTTCATCTTCACCGCCACCGACTCCGGCACTTCGCCCGCCAGCGTCGTGACTTCGAGCGGCAACTCTTCCTTCGCCCGCACCGCCACATCGTTGCGCGCCACGATTCCCTTGGGCTGGAAAATATCCATCAGGCACGAGGCGATGGTGTCCTTGGCCGCGTCCATGCCCTGATCGAGCGTCTGCACCACCAGGTAGTCGCCGTAGCGATCCACCACCAGCGCCGGCAGCAGATCCGCCTCGCCATGCACCACGCGATACGAATCCGAATTGCGCACCACATTGCGCCGGTGGCTCTCGGCCTCGCGCAGCCGTCCCAAAAAGAAATCGCGGCCGATGGATTCCACCTGCCGCGAAAGCATGCGCAGACTGATCTGCGAAGTCGAACTGTAGTGCGCCGTGCCCAACATCCGTCCGCGCGGATCGGCCACCTTCACCGCGTGGCCGGGCTGCGCGCCATCACGGTCGGCGATATCGCTGCTGAAAATCCAGGGGTGCCCCCCGGCGATACGGTCCTCACCCTTACGGGTCACCCGGACCGTGGACATGCCACCGTTCATCGTTGCGCCTGAATCATCGTTGCGCCTGAATCATCGTTGCGCCTGAATCATCGTTGCGCCTGAAGGCGTGCGATCCGATCTTCGGTGGAAGGATGCGTCGAGAACAGCTTCATGAAACTCTGGCCCGTGAAGGGCTTGATGATGAACATGTGCGCGGTAGCCGGAGAAGCGTCCATGGGAATGCGCTTGCTCCAGGTTTCGAGTTTCTGCAGGCCCCCGATCAACGGGTACGGCGAGCCCACATACTTGGCGCTGGCGGCATCGGCATCGTACTCGCGGGAACGGGATATAGCCATCTGTATGAGCATAGCGGCGATCGGCGCGAGAATCATCATGGCTATGGCAGCGATCGGACTCCCGCGGTCCCGGTCGTCGCGGCTACCGCCGAACCAGAATGCCATGCGCGCCAGGAAAGTAATGGTCCCAGCCAGCATGGCCGCTACCGAGCTGATCAAAATATCGCGATGCAGCACGTGGCCCAACTCGTGGGCGATCACGCCCTGCAATTCGTTGTCCGACATCAGGCGAAGGATGCCCTGGGTGAACGCCACCGACGCATGCTGCGGATTGCGCCCCGTGGCGAACGCGTTCGGCGAGTCGTCGGGAATGATCCACAACTTGGGCATGGGCAGCCCCATGCGCTGGCACAGATCGCCAACCATCGGGCCCACTCGCTGATAAATTTCCGGGTTCTCGGTCTCCGAGACAGGCCGCGCCGAATAGCTCATCAGCGCGATCTTATCGGAGAAGAAATAACTTACAAAGTTCATCACAGCCGTGACCGCCAGGGCCATGTACAGGCCCTGGCGTCCGGCGATAGCCTGACCGCCGACCAGCAGGAGCGCAGTCATGAACGCAAGCAGCGCGGCGGTTTTCAGGGAATTAGTGGTCATAGCGTTTAGTCGAGCGCTTACCTTACTTCTACCCTATCCTGTGCGAGCGGCGCGCGTACGAGTTTCGTAAACGTCAGCTCGCTTTCCGTTTCCGCCGCGACGTCCACCAGAATCGTGTCGCCTTCGGAGAAAACCCCGGTGATCAGCTTCAGCGCAAGCGGGTCCTGAATCAGCCGCTGGATGGCTCGCCGCATGGGACGGGCGCCGTATTGCGGGTCGTAGCCCTCGTTAATGATGCGGTCCTTCGCGGCCGGGGTGATTTCGAGGTTCAACAGGCGCTCCTTGAGCAGCTTGCCCACGTTGTCCAACTGAATATCCACGATTCGCGTCAGGTGCTCACGGGTCAGGGAGTTGAACACGATGATGTCGTCTACCCGGTTCAGGAACTCGGGCCGGAACTGCAGGCGCAGCGTGTCGAGCAGCCGCTTCTTGGTATCCTCGCCGCGGCTGTCCTTGGCGTGGACGCTGAAGCCGATCGTGCTCTTCTCCACCATGCCGGTGCCGACGTTGGACGTCATCACGATCACGGTGTTCTTGAAGCTTACGGTACGGCCCTGGCCATCCGTCAGGCGGCCGTCGTCGAGAATCTGCAGCAGGATGTTGAACACATCCGGATGGGCCTTTTCGATCTCGTCGAAGAGCACCACCGAATACGGCCTGCGGCGCACCTGCTCGGTGAGCTGCCCGCCCTCTTCATGCCCCACATAGCCGGGAGGCGAGCCGACCATTCTGGCCACCGCGTGCTTCTCCATGTATTCGCTCATATCGACGCGAATCATGGCCTTGTCGTCATCGAAGAGATACTGCGCCAGAGCCCTCACGAGTTCAGTTTTGCCGACGCCCGTGGGTCCCAGGAAAATGAAGCTGCCGATCGGACGGTTCGGATCGCTCAACCCCGCACGATTGCGCAGAATCGCGTTGGCCACCAACTGCACCGTCGCGTCCTGGCCGATGACGCGGTCTTTCAAGCGATCCGGCATCTGCACCAGCTTCTGGATTTCGCCTTC
>JBDTPR010000728.1:0-3565 GCA_039932635.1 Candidatus Solibacter sp. | reverse complement strand
GGAACGACCTCCACCTGATTGCCCGCGGGAATACGCTGATTCAAATCCTCAATGGCCGCATTACCAGCATGGTGGTAGACGATGACAAAGCCGGGCGTAAGCTGGACGGCCTGATCGGCATTCAATGTCATCTGGGACCGGCGATGACGATGGAAGTCAAAAATATCCGTATCAAGAAGTTGTAGACGGGATGCCTAGCATCAAGAAGGTCGCCGAGATCGCCGGTGTGTCGGTGGGGACGGTTTCCCACGTGATCACCGGTTCGGTGAATGTCAGCGAACCGCTGCGCCTCAAGGTGCAGGCCGCTATACGCGACCTCAACTATCATCCGAATCACGTCGCACGCAGCCTGAAAACCAACAAGACGATGACCCTGGGCATCGTCGTCCCCGACCTGACGATTTCGTTTTTCCCTCAACTAATCCGCGGCGCGGAGGCCACCGCACGGAAGCGCGGCTACTCACTGATCGCAGTCAATTCGGACGACGATGGCGACCGCCAGCGCGAATTGCTCTCGCTATTGCGCAGCCAGCGTGTGGAAGGAATTCTACTGGTGATTGCAGCCGCGCCCACGCCGCTCAGCCAACTGGCGCGCATTCTCGACGCCTCCATTCCGATGGTCTGCCTCGACCGCATTCCCGATCGTGTGCCGGTGGATTCCGTTTCGGTGGAGGACGTAGACGCCGCCGAAATGGGCGTGTCGCACCTGATCGCAATGGGGTCGCGGCGCATTGCCATTGCCACCGGCGCGATCGCGCTCAAGAACGAACGCCGCCGCGTGCAGGGCTACCGGCAGGCGCTGGCTGCCGCAGGCATTCCGGTGGACGAGAGCCTGATATGGCACGGCAACTTCCGCCCGGAGGATGTCAGCGCGAACTGCCGCGCGCGGCTCGCCGATCGCGCCACGCGCCCCGATGCCGTCTTCTGCACCAACGGCCCCACCGCGCTGGGCGTCTTGCGCGCGCTGACCGATTGCGGCCTGCAGACGCCGCGGGACATCGCCTTCGCCACCTTCGACGAATTGACGGTGGACGACCTGTTCAAGCCGTCGATCACCACGGTGGTACAGCCCGCCTACGACATCGGGTCGCGCGCCGCGCGGATTCTGCTCGACCGCATTGAAGGCGTGGAGATGCAGGCCGAGTCCATCACCGTGCGCCTGCCCGCCATTCTGAAAGTGCGCGATTCGTCGCGCCGCTGCGGCGGTTAGAAATCGAACTGATCGATATTCGCCTTATTGAAGATGAACGGCTTGCCGAGAATCACTTCGGTGCCGCGAATCTCAATCGCGCCGAGACGTCCGGCCTGCAACGAATCCTTACCGGCGCGCTCTTCCACCAGCAGCGAGGCAGCGTACACGGTGAGATAGCCCAGGTCGCGGGTCTTCCATAACACCACGGCCTGCACGACGTCGTCGTGCACGTAGCGCTTGCAGAGATTCGGCAGGGACAGGCCGATCACCGAGACGTCCTTGCGTCCCGCCTGTTGCACGGCTTCGCCAGAGCCCGGCACGGCGGGCGCGGAAATCGCGATGACGAGTTTCACGTTGGGATAGACCTTGAGGATGGTCTGCGTTTCCGTGAAGGCCTTGTCACGATCGTCGTCGCTAGGGCGAATGGTGGCCAGCTTGAGTTGCGGCCACTTCTCGGCGACGCGCTTCTTCATGAAGTCCATCCACATATTCTGATTGGCCGCACTGAGCGTGCCGGTGACGATCGCGAAGTCGCCCTTGCCGCCAAGGAGTCGGGCGCCCTCGTCGATCAGCGTGTTGCCGATGCCTTCGGGCGTGGCCTGATTGATGAAGTAGTCGCGGGCGTCGGGCGCCGCGTCGGCGTCCCATGTGACCACTTTGATGCCGCGCTCGCGGGCTTTGCGCAGCACCGTCGAGATGCCTGCGGAGTTCTCCACCGATACGGCGATGGCGTCCACGCCGCGCGTAATCCAGCCCTCCACGACTTCATTCTGCTTGGCGGCGTCGAGCCCCGTGGGTCCGTCCCAAATCAGGTCGACGCCGAGTTCCTTGGCCGCTTCTTCAGCGCCCGCTTTGCAGCTGATGAAGTAGGGGTCGCCTTTCGCCTTGGGCATCACAGCGATCACCGGACGCTTGCCGGACTTCGTGGCGCCCTTCGCCGGAGCGATGTCGGCGGGCCGCAGGGAGCGCACCATCCACATGTTGGAGCCGGCCACAATCAGGGACCCGCCCACAACGGCGGCGCACAAGATCGCAAGTTGGGAATTCTTCATTTCGTCTGCCTCTTCAAAAGTCGCTTGCGGAGCGGCCGCGGAACTTCGCAGACGCCCCAGTCCGATGGTCAACACCAATACCACGCCGGTCAGCACGCCGGTCATTTCGGAGGGCAGCGCCGCCAGCCGCAGGCCGTTCTGCAATACCGAGATCGCAAACAGTCCGAGCACCGTGCCCCAGACCGTGCCGCGCCCACCGAAGACGCTGGTGCCGCCCAGGACTACGGCGGTGATCGCCGCGAGTTCGTAACCCGTGCCGGCGTCCGACTTCGCCTGTCCCAGGTGCGCCACATAGATGATGGCAGCCACGCTCGAGACCACGCCGGAGAGAAAATAGAGCAGCCCCAAGCGGCGCTTTACCGGAATTCCGGCGTAGCGCGCACCTTCCGGACTGAAGCCGATGGCGTAGATGGTGCGCCCGATCGCCGAGCGGTGCAGCAGCATCCAGTAGGCAGCGATCGCGGCCAGCAGAATCGAGAACTGCACCGGCACGATGCCGCCGAGATAGCCCTGTCCCAAACGCAGAAAGGCCGCCGGGAAGCCCGAGTAATTCTCGGCGCCTTTGGTGATGCCTTCCGCGATGCCGCGAAACAAAGAGAGCGAGCCGAGCGTCACGATCAAGGGCGGCAGACTCAGTCGCGTGATTAGGATCGCATTCAGCGATCCCGCAAGGCAGCCCAATGCGAGGGCCGCCAGAGCGGCACCTGCAATCGGCCATCCGCCATCCCGCCATAAGACTCCGAAGACCACCGCGGAGAGCCCCATGATCGAGCCCACCGAGAGATCGATTCCGCCGGTGATCATGATCGGAGTAAGCGCCAGCGCAAGCAGTCCCAATTCCACGCTGAGGCGCACCACCTCGAAGAAGTTCGCGAGCGTAAAGAAATTTTCGCCGATCGCGGCGAAGATCGCGAGCTCCACCGCGAGGGCAAGGGCCAGGACCCACTCGCCATTGGGGAAGCAGATCTCGCGCCAGCTTCGGCGCTCACTTAGCATGCTGACCTGCCCGCACACGCACGGCATCCATCGATACCGCCGCCAAAATGATGCCGCCTTCGATAGCGCGCTCCCAATACGCGCTGAAGCCGAGGAACGTGAGCGCGGGACCAATCACGCCGAGCAGCAGGAGCCCGAGCATGGTGCCCGCGATGGTGCCGCGGCCGCCGGCGATGGCGACCCCGCCCACCACGGCCGCGGCGATCACTTTCAGTTCCAGCCCGATGCCCGCATTGCTGGGGATCTGGTGAAAGCGTACCGCGTTGAAGACGGCGGCGAACCCGGTCAGCGCGCCGGTCAACACGAAGACCGCGAACACCACCAG
>JBDTPR010000727.1:0-3577 GCA_039932635.1 Candidatus Solibacter sp. | reverse complement strand
GCGTCCATAGCGCCACATCGCGCGATTGCTTCGCCCGCAGCCGCTCGGCATACCACTCGCTCTGCATCAGGTACTCGCGCGTGAACAACCGGCGCACCGCCACATCCTCCACTCCCTTGCCCTCATATTGCCCGTTCGCCATGATATGCAGCAGCGCCTTGAGTGGCGGACACGCCGCCTCCACGCTGCCGTCTTGGAAGTACTGCCGCGCCACCCGTGTCTGCGCCTCCACCACCGCGTCTACGCCCTCGGCAAACTGCTCCAGATCCTGCTTCTCGGGCCGCAGCATTTGCTCCGTGAACACCGCCCCGGGATTTTCGAAGACGCGCCCCAGGAAGCGATCGACAAACAATTGCGTGATCCGATAGCCCAGCCGGCTGGCCAGCACGGTCCGCGTATCCATGCAAAAATCGCTGACCTTCTCCAGCAGACCGTTCGCAATCAGGAATTCCGGCTCGCGTTCGTGTACCTGCATGCGGCACCAGATTTCGGGCACCAGCAGACTGATATCGTGGTCCACGCGGAAGTCCGGCCCGACGAACCCGGCCGTGGTCGTGAAACCCGCATACCCCGTGAGAATGTACGACACCAATGCGTTATTCAGGTCTACCACCGGAGGCAGCGCGTTGAACGCCGTCTTAGTGAGCGCACCCTCACTGCCGAACCCGGTGGTCGCCGGAGACTTGCCAGTCAGGCTGCAAATGAAATCCATGAACAGCTCGGGCAGCTCCTGATAATGAATCGGACTGTGCACCGCCAGCGGCGGCAACCCCGCCTTCGCATCCTTGGGACTGCTGCGCCGCCCCGCCAGCACCGCGTTCACCGGCAGGTACACCGCGCGCTCCGACTCGATGCCTCGCGCCAGCCGCGCCGCGATCTGCGCCAGATGCATATCGCGCGGATTCGCCAGATCCGGCCGCTTCTGCAGATACCGCGGATTCGTCGAGCGCTTGCCGTTCACCAGCCGCGGGTGCGCCGACGACACGATGAACTCCGTCTCCGGCCGTTCCACGTACTTGGCCAGCAACTGCTTCATCGGCTCCGTGTACCGATCGAACTCCACCACGTGCTCCACCAGCGCCTGCGCCTGATCCAGCGTCAGCGGCTCGAAGTTCGAGAGGAAATTGTCCGGCCCCGCGATGTCGCTCTCCGCCTGCACATCCACGCCGCGATAGATCGCGTCGTCGGGCCGCTGAAACAGCCGCCGCTCGCAGTTCTCCACCAGTTTGACGCTCGGATTGTCGTACTGCGGATCCAGATCGTTGAGCGCCTCGCGCGCCAGCACGATCGACGCCGTGATGTCGTCCTCCACCTGAACCTTCTCCGCCGGGCAGAAGTCGGGGCGCAATTTATAAATCCGCCACGACCCGTCGGGATCGTATCCCACGCGCAGGTAGTTGCTGACCAGTTTCTGATTGTGGAACTTCAGCTCGTGTCCCAGGAAGCCGTTGATCCGGTCCACAGTGAAATGCTCGCGCCAGTTGTCGCCCCACTCGGGTTGGTAGTATCGCTTCACCGTGAACACCAACTGCTTCACGGTCTGCGAGAGCTGGCTGGCCCACGCGTTGTGCTCGGCTGTGTATTCCGCCGCCGGCATCAGCATCTGGATCACCGAGCCGAGCGAGCGCGCTTCACTCAGAATGGGACGCCGCGAGCGGTCGTCCGGCGGACGATTGCGATAGATCGCCGAGAAATCGCGGGCCAGGATTTCCGCCACCTGCTCCATATCGCCGCGGTAGTCCTTCACGAAGACCGGCCCCTTCAGCAGCACATCGCCGATCGATTTCGAGATCTCCGATTTTCCGCCGCCGCTCACCGTGCACGGCTTGTGGCACAGCGTGCCGCGCGGCCGTGACCCGATCAGGCGCCACGCCGATCCGGCCAGCTGCTTTTGCAATTTCACGCGGAAGCCCGAGGGCAGGAAATACACCGCGCCCGTGCGCAGCGGGAGCCGCGACTCGCCATCGCCGTGCGGCCAGCGCACGAAGCCTTCGCGCGTGTGGAAGTCGGCATTCTCCGGCACGTAATACACATCGGGAAAACGGCGGTCCACCGCGTGGCCTTCGGGCTGCACGTCCACCAGATTGCCCAGAACGCGCAGGGCATCGCTGAACGGCGCCACCTTCAAGCTCACGGTGCGGTCGGCGAAGAAATCCGTCCCCAGCACATAAGTGGCGAAGGCCAGCGCCCCGCCCGCATGTTCCTCCTCGCACGCGCCGAAGAGATTCGCCGCGAAGCTGATCTGCGTCTTCACTTCTTTCTTGCAGTACCCGAAATAATTGTCCGCGATCACCGTGACCATTACGCCGCGCGCATCGCGACATACCGCCTTGAACGCCCGGCCTTCGTTGTAAGGCTCCGACTCGTCCTTCCAGCACATGCCGTCGCGCCGCTGCCGCTCCGTCGCCAGACTGTAGTGCGGCAGTCCCAGCGCCTTCTTCGGCAGCCCCACAATGTGCGGCGCCAGCACGACGCAACCCGTGTGCCCGGTCCAATGCTGCACATCGAGACCGGCGTCGTTCTCCGGCAGGTACGGATCGCCTCCATTGCCGAAGATGCTCTCCACGAAATCAAGATTGCTCACCAGGCTGCCCGGCGCGATGAAGCGAATCTCCATCGTCTTCGCGGGCTCATCGCCAGCCGCGGGACATACCAGCGGACGCAGCAGCAACGACACAAAGCAGCGCGCAATCTCCTCCTGCCCCGCCGTGTACGGCAGCGTCATCAAATCGTCGGGCGGATGTAGCGCCGCCTTCCATAGTGCGGCGAAGGCCTGTTTGGGAACGGCCGCCTTATCGGCCGGAACCGGGAAGCCGCCCTCCGCGATGTGGAAGAGTCCCTTGGTGGTGCGCCGGTCGCTGCGTGGATTGTGCAGCACGCCCTGCGGCAGCCGGTACGAATCCAGATAGGGCGAGGAAAACGAATCGCTGGTCACCGGCAGGGAAAGCACGCGGCCCATGCCCTCGCGATCCAGCACGAACGTGTTTGCCGGCAGGCGCGTGGCGCCCTTCGGACACACATCGCCCAGATAGCCGTCCAGGAAATCCTGAATGCGGCTGTCGCTGGCACACAGCCAGTTTCCCAGCTGCCGGTCCTTCTGATAGTAATTGCGCAGCAGCGGCCCTGCGATTTCCAGAAAGTCCGATCCCGCCGCGCTGCGGCTCACCGGCAATCCCAGCGCGGCCAGTTTCAGATTGATGTAGCGGTCGAGCTCTTCGTCGCGCGGCTGCATCGGGCGCTTGTGGAGCGATACACTCATGCCTGGGTCTCCCTACCTATTTTAAGGAACGGACGCGCCGTCCGTCGGTGGACTACAGCGCGGCAAGCGACCTGGCCCAAGCGCTCCTTCCAGCTTAGTACAAGCCCCATCAGAGCCGCGGCCGTTAAGGGAGCGTTCACTAACCTTCCGACCGCTCCCTTTACGGTAGCGGCTCTGATAGGGCTCGTTATGTCGAGGAGAGGTGGCGCTCGTGAAGTCACGGTAAGATGGAAGCGAGCCATTAATGGATTCCATGCGCAAACTTCTGGTGCTACTGGTTGTCACGGCACTGGTGTGCGCGCTGGCTTCCCCGCTCTC
>JBDTPR010000726.1:0-3578 GCA_039932635.1 Candidatus Solibacter sp. | reverse complement strand
GGAGAGACCCTCACTCCCGCGATGCCGATGCGCTTGGCTACATCCTTCATGTCGCGAAGCACATTGCGGTGTTTCAGACGCAGCCCGTTGCGCGTGGAAAACACCAAAATGGACGTACTACCCGATAGGTGCCGGAACAGTATCTTCCTCATTTCAAAAGACATAGGAATGATCCGCTGTTTCTTGCCTTTTCCATTCACCGTAATCAGCAGGTCATCCAGATTCACCTGTTCCTTCCGAAGCGTGAATGCCTCTTCAATTCGCATGCCGGTGTCCAGCAACAGGAGCATGAGTACGTGCAGGCGCCGCATGGAATCGCACTTCGGCTTCCAGTGGACGATCCTTCGGGCCTGATCTACCGAAAATGGCTGGATCACCTTCTGCTCTTCTTTGAGTAGTGGGAGCTTGATTTTGGCTTTAATCCGATCTTCTTCGTGGAGCCAGTTTAGAAAGGCGTTGACGGTCCGGATGTAAACATTGCAGCCACCGGCAGAGAGACCGTGCTGGCGCATGGTGATGATGCGGTTGGAGAGTTGCTCTTTGGTTAGATCGCCGAGACGGAGATCGGAACCATGGAGCGTGAACAGCGCCTGACAGGCGTTGCCGTAACTGTACGCGGTAGCGTCGGAAATGTTTTTGAGGTACTTCCTGGCGAGGATGAATTGCCCAAAAAGTTGCTTCAACGAATCCATAGAATCAGCCCATCATCCGAGCCACTGAGGAAATTTTCGTTCCTCGTAAACATTTGATTCTAAGGAGTTTGGAGCCACCCGCCGGGATTGAACCGGCGACCTACTGATTACGAATCAGTCGCTCTACCAGCTGAGCTAGGGTGGCCTTCCGGGCAAAACTGAAGAGGAGCGTGCCTTACGGCATACTCCTCTGCGATCATAACACATGGTGATCCGCTCTCGCCTCGTTCTCGCACCCGTGCTCGCGATTCTATGCGCCTGCGGGAAGGTCGGACCGCCTCCGGTAATCGATGCGGGCCTCTCGGCACGGGTACCGCCCGCCACGCTTGCCCTCGCCGGAATCAATCTCGATCAGCTTCGCGCGTCCCCGCTCTTCGCCAAATCGCCGCCGGCGATGCAGGCGTTCCTCACTCCCTTCGCCGACGCACACGAGGTCCTGATCGCGTCCACCGGGACCCAATTGCTGGCGATTGCGCGCGGCGTGGTACCGGGGGCCACCATTGCCCCGCCCGGCATCGCGCTCTATGGCGATCCCGCACTGGTCGCCGCCGGCACCGCATCACACCCACCCGCCGGCATCCTCGCGATCGCCGACTCCGTGGCCGCGGGCCATGCGATCTGGATCGCCCTTCGGGGCGGCGTCACGCTCCCGCTGGAGGGCAATGCGGCCAACCTCAACAACCTGCTGCGCGCCACCGAATCGATGACGATCGCAATCCGCCCCGACGATCCGGCGGGCATCGACATCACCGCACAGTGTCCTACCCCCGAGTCCGCCCAGCATTTCGAGCAGAGCGTGCGTGCGCTCGCCTCGCTGACCGCTGCCACTGCGCGCGATCCGCAAGTCTCCGGCGCGCTCCAGGGGATCGTAATCACGCGCGCCCACCACGTAGTGCGAATCGCGTTGCGCGCTCCGCTGAGTTCATTCTCCGGACTCCTCAGCCGCTAGTCCAATTTCTTCTGGAAGCGTGCCGCGCTCAGTCCGAGCACCGCGATTCCGTACCCGGCGAGCGCCAGCATCTGCGGCCAAAGCACGTCCACTCCAACGCCCTTCAGAAAGATGCCGCGCACGATTTCGATGAAGTAGCGCACGGGATTGAGATAGGTCAGGTATTGCACGAACACCGGCATATTGCGCAACGGAAACGCAAATCCGCTGAGCATGAAGGCGGGCATGGAGAAGAAGAAACTCGCCATCATCGCCTGCTGCTGGGTGTGCGAGATGGTGGACAGAAACAGCCCCGCTCCGAGGGTGGTCATCAGGAACAAGGCGGCGCAAAACAGCAGCAGCAGGAAGCTGCCGTTCAGGGGAATATGAAAGACGAGCAAAGCGATACCGGTGACCAGAACCACGTCCAGCAGGCCCACCAGCGCGAACGGCAGCGTCTTGCCCAGCATCAGTTCGAGCGGACGCACTGGCGTCACCATCAATTGCTCCATGGTTCCGATTTCCTTCTCGCGCACGATCCCCAGGGCGGTCAGCATCAACGTGACCATCATGATGATGTTGGCGATCACGCCGGGGATGAAGTAGTTGCGGCTGTAGAGATCGGGATTGAACCAGACGCGGGCGCGCGCCGTTACCTGCGCCGCCGCGGTATTCACCGGGCTCGCGGGGCTGCGCGCCAACAGCTTCAAGCGCTGCTGCGATTGCATGACCTCCGCCGAATACTCGGCAATCACCGAGCCCGCGTAATTGGCGACGATCGACGCGGTGTTGGAGTTGGTACCGTCGATCAGCACCTGTACCTCGGTCTCGCGCCCGCGCGCCGTATCGCGCGCAAAGCCGGGCAGAATGCGCACCACTGCCTGGGCCTCGCCGCGATCCAGCGTGCGCTGCACGTCCTCCTCAGTAGCCGGCCAACCCACGATATCGAAGCGCCCGGAGCCGGTGAAGCGCTGGCGCAAGTCACGGCTCTGCGACGTGCGGTCCATATCCATCCAAGCGATGCGCGCACGGTCCACGTCCAGGTTGACGGCGAAACCGAAGACCAGCAACTGCACCATGGGCGGGACGAAGAGCAGGACGCGCATGCGCGGCTCGCGCAGCGCCTGGATGAATTCCTTGCGAAGAATGACGAAGATGCGTTCCCACATACGCTATACCAGCTTCTGGTTGAGCTTGCGCGTGGCCAGGACGAAGACGATCAGGCTATAAAGCGCCAGAAACGCCAGTTCGCCACCCAGGACGCTCAACCCCACACCCTTCAGAAAAATGCCCTTCAGAATCGTCACCACATAGCGGGCGGGAATGATGCGCGTGATCGCCTGAATTACCCACGGCATCGTCTCGATCGAGTAGATGAAACCCGAGAGCATGAACGCAGGCAGGAACGAACTCAGGATGCCCGCCTGGTATGCCGCCAACTGCGTCTTCGCCGCGGCTGAAACCAAGATGCCCCAAAACAGCGCGCCGCACAGGAACACGCAAACCGACACGACGAGCAGGGGCAGGCTGCCGCGCAGGGGCACGCCGAAAACGAAGACGCCGACCAGCAGCGAGATCGCGGCATCCGCCACACCCACCACGAAGTACGCCAACATTTTGCCCAGCACCATTTCGGCGGGACGCAGCGGCGTCGAGAGGAGTTGCTCCATCGTGCCCATCTCCCACTCGCGCGCGATGGTCAGCGACGTGAGCAAGGCCGCGATAATCTGCAGCACGACGGCGATCAGTCCCGGGACCACATAGTTCTTCGATTCCAGCGAGCTGTTGTACCAGATACGCAAGCGCGCATCCACCGGCGACGCCAGATGCTCGCCACCACGCTGATTCGTGGCCGCCGAGCGCAATTGCAGCGAGTAGCTGCGCACCAGTGTTTCCGCATAGCCCAGCGCGATCGACGCGGTGTTGGAATCGCTGCCATCCAGCAGGAGTTGCACCTG
>JBDTPR010000725.1:0-3581 GCA_039932635.1 Candidatus Solibacter sp. | reverse complement strand
GCGCCGCTGATCGATCCGCGCTACTTCAGCCACCCCTACGACATGCCCACGCTGATCAATCGCCTGATGAAGGCCAACGCCGAGGCGTACTGGCTGAAGTCCGTGGGCAACGTGGACGGTGAAGATCTGGGGACGGGCGCGATCTGGGTGCCGTTCTCGGCGGCCGCGAAGCCCGTGCTGGAGAAGAGCGCGAAGGATCTCGGCGTGACCGTGCATGCGGTCGCTAAGGCGCCGGCGGGCGAGGCGCTGAAGCTCAAGCCGATCCGCATCGGGCTGTACGACCAGTACGGCGGGTCGATGCCTTCGGGCTGGACGCGCTGGCTGTTCGAACAGTTCGAATTCCCCTTTGAAGTGGTCTATCCGCCGACCCTGGACGCGGGCAATTTGAAGAGTAAGTTCGATGTGCTGGTGTTCACCGACGGCGCGATCCGGCGTGGCAATGCGGGCGGGCGCGGCGGTGGCGGCGGCGGCTTTGGCGCGCCGGATCCGGAATCGATTCCGGCGGAATATCAGGCGATGATCGGCCGCATTTCCGACGATAAGACGATGCCGCATCTCAAGCAGTTCGTGGAATCTGGCGGCAGCATCGTGACCATCGGGAGTTCGACGAGTATCGCGGATGTGTTCGGGATTCCGGTGAAGAATCATTTGGTGGAGAAGGGTCCGGATGGCCGCGATCGCAATCTGCCGGGTGAGAAATTCTATATTCCCGGTTCGTTGATGAAGGCGCAGATCGATAACACCAATCCGCTGGCCTATGGCTTGGATAGCGAAGTGACGGTCTTCTACGACAACAGTCCGGTGTTCCGTCTGGAGCCCACGGCGGCGATGAAGAAGACCAATGCGGTGGGCTGGTTCACGGGCGAACCGCTGCAGAGCGGCTGGGCGTGGGGCCAACAGTACCTGGACGGCGGCGCGGTCTTCGCCGAGGCCACGGTGGGAGAGGGCAAAGTCTTCCTGCTGGGTCCCGAAGTGAACTTCCGCGATCAGCCTCATGGGACGTTCAAGCTGCTGTTCAACGGGCTGTATTCAGGCTCCGCGAAGGCCGCGGTATTGAAGTAGCGCTTCACTGGAATGGACAGGCCGAACCAGAGGGTGCCCCGGCCTGTCCTATCCTAAAGTATGAGCTTTCGACTGGCGGTTAATTACCAACCGCGCGGGGACCAAATCAATGCAATCGCCGAACTGACCCGGGGGGTGAGGGAGGCTGAATCGCATCAGGTGCTGCTCGGCGTCACGGGCAGCGGCAAGACCTTCACCATGGCGAAGGTCATCGAGGCGGTGAATCGCCCGGCGCTGATTCTGGCGCACAATAAGACGCTGGCCGCGCAGCTGTATCACGAGTTCAAATCATTCTTCCCCGATGCGGCGGTGGAGTACTTCGTCAGCTATTACGATTACTACCAGCCCGAAGCCTACATCCCGTCGAGCGACGTCTACATCGAGAAGGACGCGACCGTCAACGATGAGCTGGACAAGCTGCGACTGGCGGCGACCAAGAGCCTGTTCGAGCGCCGCGACTGCATCATTGTTTCGAGCGTGAGCTGTATCTACGGCCTGGGTTCACCGGAAGCGTATTACGGGATGCTGCTGATGCTGGAAAAGGGGCAGAAGATTCCGCGCCAGCAGATTGTCGCCAAGCTGGTGGAGATCCTCTACGAGCGCAACGATACCGATTTCAAGCGCGGCACTTTTCGTGTTCGCGGCGATGTGATCGAGGTCTTCCCTACCTACGACGACGACGCCTACCGCATCGAATTGTGGGGCGACGAAGTGGAAGGTTTATCGCAGATCGATCCGCTGCTGGGCACGGTGAAGCAAACGTATCAGCGCCTTCCGATCTATCCCAAGACGCACTATGTGATGTCGGCCAAGACCAAAGAGGATGCCATGAACAGCATCCGCAACGAACTGGAATGGTGGCGCGGCGAACTGCAGAAGCAAGGCAAGATGATCGAGGCGCAGCGCCTGCACCAGCGCACTATGTTCGATCTCGAAATGATGAAGGAGATCGGCTACTGCCACGGGATCGAGAACTACTCGCGCCATTTTTCGGGGCGCTTGCCGGGCGAGGCGCCGCCCACGCTGCTCGATTATCTGGCGAGCGACGCTCTCATGTTCCTGGATGAGAGCCATCAGACGGTGCCGCAACTGCACGGCATGTATCATGGCGACCGCTCGCGCAAGGAAGTCCTGGTGGCGCATGGCTTCCGCATGCCGAGCGCGCTGGACAATCGACCGCTGACGTTCGAGGAGTTCGAGCACCGCGTCAATCAACTGGTGTACGTGTCGGCGACGCCGGGTCCTTACGAGTTGACCAAGACGGCAGGTGCCGTGGTGGAGCAGATTATTCGACCCACGGGACTGCTGGATCCGACGGTAGAGATCCGGCCCGTAAAGGGGCAGGTGGACGATTTACTGGGGCAGATCCGCGACCGTGTGGAGAAGAATCAGCGAGTGCTGGTCACCACGCTTACCAAGCGTATGGCGGAGGATCTGGCCGAATATTATTCCGAGGTTGGCGTGCGGTGCCGGTACCTGCACTCCGAGGTTTCGACGCTGGATCGCATACGAATTTTGCGCGATTTGCGGCGCGGCGAGTACGACGTGCTGATCGGGATTAACCTATTGCGCGAGGGGCTCGATTTGCCGGAGGTCTCGCTGGTGGCGATTCTGGATGCCGATAAGGAGGGCTTCCTGCGTTCCTGGGGCGCGCTGATTCAGACCATCGGTCGAGCCGCGCGCCATGTGGAAGGCCACGCGATTCTGTATGCCGATGTGATGACCGACAGCATGCGGCGCGCGCTCTCCGAGACGGAGCGGCGGCGAGTGACGCAGTTGGATTACAACGAGCGCAATCACATCACGCCGCAATCGATTATCAAGCCGCTGGATATGACGCTAGTGGCGATGGCCGAGGGAGACTATGTGACCGTGCCGCTGGAGGAAGATCCCGAGGTCGACTCTCTCACGCCCGATCAGCGCCTGCGCTTCATCACGGAGTTGGAAGAGCGCATGCGCGAAGCCGCGCGCAAATTCGAATTCGAAAAGGCGGCGCAGATACGCGATCGGGTGAAGGCGCTCCGGCAGCCGGTGTAGTCACTGGAACATGGAGATGCCGGCCACGCCGGCCGCTCCGGCGGCGATACAGGTTTCGGCATTCTCCTGCGTGACACCTCCGAGCGCGAGCACCGGAATCGACACCTGGCGCGCCGCCTTGCGCAGTCCTTCGATGCCCAGCGCAGGGCCGTAGCCCGCCTTCGATACGACCGGGAAGACCGGGCTGAAGACCGCGAAGTCCGCGCGCTCTCGTTCGGCGCGTCGCAACTCCTCGATGCTGTGCGTGGAGACGCCGATCAGAAAACTCGCGGGCACGATCGCGCGCAGTGTGGAGGGCGCCACGGATTCGCCGCTGAGGTGGATGCCATGCGCGCCCGCGGCAAGTGCGACGTCGGCGCGCGAGTTCACCAGCACGCGCGTGCCATGCGGCGCCACGAGCGCCACGATGCGGCGCACCAGATCGCAGAGATCGCGGGCGCAGAGGTCCTGTCGATCCCCAACCGCGACCACATGCTGGCGAC
>JBDTPR010000724.1:0-3583 GCA_039932635.1 Candidatus Solibacter sp. | reverse complement strand
ATAGCGAGCAGACGGCCTTCGAGCTCGGAGCGGCGCGCCATGGCGATGGCGGCGGCGGCGCCCGGTGCGCGGAACTGCATGGTGCGGGCTATCTCCAGCAGATGTCCGGCGTAATTGCTGGCGACGGCGCCGGCGGAGAGGACGAGATCGTCGGTGGCGCGCTCGCGTTCCCTGAGGAACTCGCGCCAGGCCAACCAGGCAAGGGGATTCCACCAGTGCAGCGCGAGCGCGGCGCGGGCCAGCAGTTGGGTGGCGGCATCGCCGCGCGCGATATGCGCGAGTTCGTGGAGCAGGACGACATCGCGGCGTTCCTGGCTCCAGGCGCGGGCGGTCTCGGGCAAAAGGACGGTGGGACGGAGCACGCCGAAAGTCATGGGCATAACGGCTCCGAACTCCAGGACGTGGACGGGGTGTTCGATACCGAGTCGGGGGGCAAGGGCGTCGGCCGTCTCCTGGTCGGGCGAACTGCGGGCGCGGCGGCGGGTTCGCATCAGGAGGGCGAAGCCGGCCAGCATTTGCACGAGTCCGACGGCGAGTCCGATAGTCCAGAGGAGGACCAGTGCGTCGCGCGTGGTGAGCGGGCGGTCAGGCACGCTGCGGGCGGGGGCGGCCAGCGCCGTGTCGGGACGACCGGCGGTGGCGGCTCCGGAGACGGGCGCGGGGGCAGCCGATGACGTGCGGAAGATCAGGTTGGTATCGGCCGGGAGCACGCGATTGGCTACGCGCACGCGGAGCGCCGGCAGCATGATGGAGAGCAGCGGCAGTGCCAGCAGGGCGGCCGCCGAGGCGGTCCACACGATATGCCGGGCCGCCGCCGAGCGGCGGCGGAGCAGGGTTGAGAGAAGGAATGCGACTCCCAGCACCAGGGTGCTTTTGAGCGCCGCGCTTGCCAGAATCGGCCACGCCGATAAGGTCCAGTTGCCCATTTTATTTGCCCTCTTTTTTGGCTTCGTCAATCATCTTCGACATGCGGTCCAGTTCCTCGCGCGTGAGGCGCGTGGAGGAGACATCCAGCAGGGCGGCGACAATCTGTTCGGCGCTGCCATTGAAGAAGGTCTCCATGACGTGCTTCACGGCGCTGCGTTTGGCTTTGTCCCGGCCCACCACCGGCAGGTAGACGTACTTGAGTCCCTCGGCTTCGTGCTTCACATGGCCCTTCTCTTCGAGCACGCGGAGCATGGCGCGGACAGCGGAATAGCTGGGCGCGTCGTCCATGGCTTCGCGGACATCGGACGCGGCGGCTTTGCCGTGCTGATAGAGGATGTCCATGATCTGCCGCTCGCGGCGGCTGAGTTTGACGGTCGTGTTCACCGGCATTCCTCATGCTGGTTTTTTAGCATCATGCTAGAAAATTAGCACCAGCTGGGATTCCGTGTCAAGCAGTTTTTTTAGGGGAATTTCCTGGGGCGGTTCGGTGAAACGGTTCGGGCGTCTGGCGCACCAAAGGGACATGATTATCGTCGGCGCGGGGCTCCTCTTGTTGTTGGGACTGCTGATGGCGGCAGGGCAGACGCCTCCCACCGTTGGGCGATAGGGCAGTTTCTCCAATCCATAAGGCGGCGGGGCCTGAACTCCCTTTACAATGGAGTCCTGCATGCCTCAATTTGACGTGGTTGGAGTCGGGCTCAACGCTACCGACACTCTGATGATCGTGCCGCATTTCCCGGCCTATGCGGGTAAAGTGCCCTTCGAGGAGGAGCACCTGAGCCCCGGCGGACAGGTGGCGAGCGCCTTGGTGGCGTGCGCCCGGCTGGGGTTGCGGACCAAGTATATCGGCGCGGTAGGCGACGATATGCGGGGACAAATCCAACTGGAGAGCCTGCAAGGCACGGGGATTAATCTGGACCACGTGCTGGTGCGCAAGGGCTGCCCCAATCAGACGGCGTACATCATTATCGACCGGTCCACAGGGGAGCGCACCGTGCTCTGGCGGCGCGACGATTGCCTGCAGGTGCATCCCGAGGAAATCACCGAGGAGATGATCAGCGACGCGCGGATGCTGCACATCGACGGGCACGACACCCCGGCGGTGGCCCGGGCAGCCGAGATCGCGCGGCGGCATGGCATCCCGGTCTCGGTGGACGTCGACACGATCTACCAGGGCTTCGATAAGGTGCTGCCGAATGTGGATTACCTGGTGGCGTCGAGCGAGTTTCCGACCGCCTGGACGGGAGAGAAAGACCCGTTCAAGGCGCTAGAACTGATCCAGATGCAGTACGGGATGAAGGTGGCGGCCATGACGCTGGGGGCGCACGGCGCGCTGTCCCTGGAAGACGGCAAATATCATTACGCGCCGGCGTTTGTTGTGAACTGTGTGGACACCACCGGTGCGGGGGACGTGTTCCACGGGGCGTTCTGCTATGCTGTTTTGCAAGGCATGCCGATGCAGAATGCGCTCGACTTCTCTAACGCAATGGCAGCCTTAAATTGCACGGCGCTGGGTGCTCGCGGGGGGATCCGCGGGTTGGATGACGTGGCTACCATGATGGGCCGCGCGGAACGCCGTTCGCACCCCGATTACGCCCTCCGCGTTGCGCGCAGCCTGCGGTGATTTATGTTTCCGATACGCGACACCCAGCCCAGCTACTCGAAACCTGTCGTCACGGTTTCCCTGATTGTTATCAATGTACTGGTATTTTTATATGAAGTGTCGCTTGATCCATTTTTGCGAAACGACTTCATCAATATTTACGGGCTGGTGCCGGATCAGTTCCACGTCCAATCGATGCTGACCTCTATGTTCCTCCATGGGGGGTGGATGCACCTGTTGGGGAATATGTGGTTCCTGTGGATCTTCGGCGACAACATCGAAGACATACTCGGGTCGGCGAAGTACGTGCTGTTTTACCTGGCATGCGGAACGGCTGCGGCGCTGGCGCAGGTGGCCGCGAATCCCGATTCGCGGATCGCCATGGTGGGGGCGAGCGGCGCGATCGCGGGCGTGATGGGGGCGTACATGGTGAAGTTCCCGCACTCTCGGATCCTCTCGCTGATCACGGTGATCTTCTTTTTCACGACCATGGAAGTCCCTGCTTGGCTAATGCTTATCTGGTGGTTCTTCATCCAGTTCTTTAATGGCGTGGGGACCATCGGCAGATCTCACGTTTCGGAAGGTGGCGGGGTCGCCTTTCTGGCTCACGTGGGTGGGTTCGTGGCCGGGGTGGTGTTGATCTTCCTGCTGGTCCCGCGCCAGCGATACTCCAAGCGGCAGGATCTCTACTGGTAATGAAACCTCACGTAACGCTATATACGCGGGTGGGTTGCTGCCTGTGTGTGGATGCGAAGCAGGTGATCGAGGCGGCACGCCGGCGGGCGGAGTTCGAGTACGCCGAGGTGGACATCGATGCGGACGCGGAGTTGGTACGCCTGTACAACGACGAAGTCCCGGTGATTACGATCAACGGACGAAAGGCTTTTAAATACCGAATTGAGATCAATGATTTCTTGAAGAAGCTAGCGGCAAGCCTATGAGTCTGGACGTATTAGCGATTGCGGCGCATCCCGATGACGTGGAGCAGACGTGCGGCGGCACGATGATCAAAATGGCGGAGATGGGGTACCGCACCGGGGTGCTCGATCTGAC
>JBDTPR010000723.1:0-3588 GCA_039932635.1 Candidatus Solibacter sp. | reverse complement strand
AGTACTCGCAGTTCGGCCAGGATCCCACTTATCCCAAGCAGTTCGCGGCGGGCGGCAATGCCGACCCGGCGCAGTACCTGACTGTGAAGGATGCCAACGGTGCTTCGCTCTTCACCGCCCCGGCAGCCGGCACGATGGTCAAAGACCGGATTCGCAATTACTTCTACAACCCGTCGTTCAACAACCTGAATGTCGGCTTGTTCAAGGAATTCCGGATCTCGGAAACGCACCGCTTCCTGTTCCGCGCGGAAGGGTTCGACGTTTTGAACCACCCCAATTGGAACGGCGTAGATGGCAACCCGCGTAGCGGAACGTTCGGCAAGGTCTCCTCCAAGAACGACGACCGCCGCAACATCCAGCTCAGCATGCGCTATAGCTTCTAGCTGAAATCAGTTAGTGCAGTACTTACGCCCACCCGGTTCGCCGGGTGGGCTTTTTTGCGTTTAGAAGCGAGTGACTTCGGTGAAATTGAATTCGTGGACCTTCATGGCTGGGACCACCATGTCGAAGGTCTCCTCGCCCGAGGCGCGCATCGCGGGCCCCAGCGCCGCAACGTTCGACAGCATCTCCATCAGGCCGACGTTGAAGCGGAAGTTGCGCACTCCACTGACGACCTTGCCGCCTTCCACCAGGAACGTGCCATCGCGCGTCATGCCGGTGAAAATCTTGTCGTAGGGGTCGACCTCGCGGATGTACCAGAGGCGCGTCACCAGAATGCCGCGCTCCGTGGAGGCGAGCATCTCTTCCACCGAAGTCTTGCCGCCCGCGATCACAATGTTGCACGGCGCCTCTCCGACCTCATTGGGCAGCGGGAAGCCATGCCCGGTGGGCGCGACTCCAGCCATCGCGGCCGCCTGCCTGCAATACGCGATCTCGCGGACCACTCCCGCGTCCACCAATGTGAGGCGCTGGCGGGGCACTCCTTCCGAGTCGAACGCCGCTCCCGACTGCAAGGGATGGTGAACGTCGTCGTGCACGGTGATGTTTTCGCCGAAGAGCTTGTGGCCAATGCGATCGTTCAGGAAACTGCGGCCGTCGCGGATCGCCGTGGCACTGTAATCCATAAACATCTGTCCGACCAGATCCAGCACCGCGGCCGGTTCGAGAATCACCGTGTAGCGTCCGGCCGGCAATTCGCGAGGGTCGTGCGATTCCGCCGCTTTGCGCGCCGCCCGGCGCGCCAGTGCCGCGGGATCCAGCGCACGGCGATCGCAGGCGCTCGCCTTCGCCCAGCCCGAGCTATCGCCCGCCATGGCGGTGATGGAGAAGCGCGCCATGGTCTCGCGATAACTCATCGCCACGCCGCGCGAATTGAAAAGCGAGAAGCACGACGCATCCGTCGAGTAGATGCCCGCCGCGTTCTGGCCTTCGCCGGCCACCACGCCGATCGCCTCGGCCACGGCGCGCGCGCGATCCTCCGGCGTAGCCTGTGCGGTGCTGTCGAAATGCCGGTCGATGGCACTCCAGGCCGACGGTTCCGCCAGTGCCGGCAGGTCGGCATCGGGCTCGGTAAGGCGGGTGATCGCGACCGCGTCCGCGACCACTTCGCGGATGCCGTCGCGATCCAGGCGATTGGTGGTGGCGCGCGCTGTGCGTCCATCGATCACGGGCCGCACGGATAGCTGCATCCCGCGCTCGCTCACATTCTGGTGAATCCCGTTGTTGGCGAAGCGCGTGAGCGATTGCGTCTCCTCGGAGAAGATCGCCTCTACCTGGGCGACGCCCAGCGCCTTCGACGCATCCAGCACCTGTTGGAACAAATCATCCCGCATACGCGCTGCCTATCTTGATTTTGCGGAAGCGCGACGGGCTCGCGCCGTGTCCGGTGCCCATCACCTGCTCGGGTTGTCCCTTGCCGCAATTGGGAACGCCCCAGAGGGTCCAGTGCTCGCGGCCGGCGATGGCGTCGCACGCATTCCAGAACTCGGTGGAGATCCCGCTGTAGCTCGGATTCTTCAACATGCGCACACGCTTGCCGCGGCGGATTTCCCACGCGATCTCGCAGCCGAACTGGAAGTTGTAGCGCTTGTCGTCGATCGACCAACTGCGATTGGTCTCCATGTAGATTCCATGCTCGACATCGAAGACCTCGTCTAGCGTTTGCGCGCCGGGTTGCAGGCTGACGTTGGTCATGCGTATGAGCGGCAGCCGGGACCAGCCATCGGCGCGCATGCAGCCGTTGGAGCGCGTCTCGCCCACCGCCGATGCGGTTTCGCGCGAGGTCATGTAGCCCACGAACTGGCCGTTGCGGATGATGTCGTTGCCCTGCGCCGGTACGCCCTCGTCGTCGAACGCGAAGGTGCCGAGGCCGGGACCGTGCTCCAGGCGCGCATCGCACACCACGTTGACGATCTCCGACCCATAGCGCAGATGGCGCAACTGATCGAGCGTGAGGAAGCTCATGCCAGCGTAGTTGGCTTCACTGCCCAGCACGCGATCGAGTTCGATGGGGTGGCCGATGGATTCGTGAATCTGCAGGCCGAGTTGCGCGCTGTCGAGGATCAGGTCGAATTCGCCTTCGGGGCACTGGTCGGCCTGGTGCAGCGCCACGGCCTCTTCGGCGATGCGCGGCGCATGTTCCAGCAGGCGTAGTTCGTCCACCAGTTCGTAGCCTTTCAACTGGAATTGGCCGCCGAAGGAATTGGGGAAGGAGCGCTTCTGAAGATCGCCGTCCTTATAGCAGGTGGCCGCGAAACCGGCTCCCGAGAGGCAGCGGGTCTGATCGATTACGCTGCCGAGCGTGGAGACGAAGATCTGGCGGCGCTTCTCGAATTGCATGGACGTTTCGGCGAGGTTGATGCCCGGGTTGCGGCGCAGTTCGGTGTCGATGGCGAGCAGCGTGGCGAGGCTGGTGTCGACGGGGACCGTGAAGGGGTCGATGCGCATGGGCGAGCGCCACACGGCCTCATGCTTTTCTTCCGGCGCCAGTGCGACCTGGTGGGTTCGCGCGGCGGTGCCGGCGTGAGCGATCTCTAGCGCCAATGCGGCAGCGCGCTCGATGCCTGCGCCGGTGAGATCGTCGGTGGCGGCGAAGCCCCAGCAGCCATCGGCCAGCACGCGGATGCCAATGCCCTGCGATTCGCCGCTGGAAACGTGCCCGACCTTGCCGTTCTTAATGGAGAGATCGCGGTCGCGTGAATCCACCGCGCGCACATCGGCATACGTGACGCCGCGCCGCGAGACGGCATCCAGGGCGCGTAGGGCGATGTCTTTCATGCTTCTCACCGTGCTGTTCTCTGCGTTTTCCTCGGCGTCTTTGCGTCTCTGCGGTGAAGAATCCGTGTGGTACTCCTGTGCGTCGTTGTTGACAACGTCCGGGAACGGGCAAGGGGTATCTCACCGCAGAGACGCAAAGACGCAGAGGAAAACGCAGAGTAAACCTTAAGAAGAAGTATATTGGAAACCGCGCATGAATGCGGCAAGGCGGCAATCATCGCGGCGTGATCAGCCCGCCGAGCTTGTCCTGCTCGCTCGACGCGGTACGCGGGAAACGCGTGGAATAGGCTTCCGGGTATTTCAAGCCGGAGCCCGTGTTATAGATCACGATGCGGTCGGTACTCTTGAGGAATCGCGACCGCAGCAGCCGCG
>JBDTPR010000722.1:0-3588 GCA_039932635.1 Candidatus Solibacter sp. | reverse complement strand
TCTTCAGAAATTCGCTGCTGGTGCGGAAGGACTCCCACGTCTGGTTTCGTGACAAAGTCGTAACTTCGGTAGACGACCACGACCACGTGGACCAGGGTGGGCAAAAGCATCGCTTCTGCGCAGGCGGCTTTGAGAAGCTTGCCGTGGCCGTCATGGCCCTGAACGCCACGACCCTTGGCATCCCGTGTATCTATTACGGAACCGAGCAGTCGTTCGATGGGGAGGGTGGCGGCGATGGGGGTGATCGCTATATCCGGGAGTCGATGTTCGGCGGCAAGTTCGGCGCTTTCCGCTCTCACGACCGCCACTTCTTCCGGGAAGTGGGTCAACCGGTCTATCAGGAACTGGGCAAGATCCACAAACTGCGGGCCGAGCAGTTGCCCTTGCGGCGCGGACGCCAGTTCCTGCGACAGATTTCGGGAGACGGCCAGAATTTCGGGTTCCCTACGCGAATCGGGGGCGGCAGGATTCAGTCCGTCGTGGCGTGGTCGCGAATTTTCAATGAAGACGAGTTGCTTTGTGCGATCAACACGGATGCGGATGCCGATAGAAGCGCGTTCGTGACGATCGACAATGATCTGCACACCGCCGGTAATGTTTTGACTTGCCTTTATTCGACCAGGGCGGCGGAAATCGGGCAGAAACTTAGTGTGGAATCGAAGAATGGGAAGGCTGTGCTTCTAAAGGTCCCGGCTGCGGGATTTGTGGTGTACGGCTGATCCCTGAACCGCTTACGGCGACTGTTGCCGAGATATGAATGATCCCTATAATCTGCAACGATTCGTGGACGCCCAGGATCCGGTTTTTGAACAAGTATGTTCAGAGCTGCGGGCAGGTAACAAGCAGGGACACTGGATGTGGTTCGTATTCCCGCAGATTAAGGGCTTAGGTCATAGTTGGACCGCAAAAAAGTTCTCTATTTCGTCACTCGACGAAGCTGCAGAGTACTTACGGCATCCAATTCTCGGACCTAGATTGCGAGAATGCGCTCGCCTTGTCAAACTCGTGGAAGGACGTTCAGCACTGGAGATCTTTGGCTATCCGGATACACTCAAGTTTCGATCTTCCATGACCCTATTCGCCCACGCTACAACCGACCATGACGTCTTTGTAGACGCCTTGCAAAAATACTATGGCGGCGAGCGGGATCGCCTGACACTGGCTCAACTGCGGCCATGAAGTCGTAGTTGTATGGGCTGTTGGCGGCAGAAAGGTCTGCGGCAACACCGCCGAGGCGCCTCGAAGCGAGCGCCATTCTGTTTTCCCGCGCCGAGAATCCCGATTCCGCCGCGCCTGAGCGCGCACGACGAGGGCATGCGCGGCTTCACGCGCCGGACGCGGGACCGATCCGCGGCAGCGGCGATTTCGTCAAGATTTCTCTAAGCTTTTCAAGCTGTTCTTCAGTGCTCTGGATCATCCAGTTGGCGACCCCAGGTCGTGCCTTTGCTTCCTCGAGCAATTCCTTCGCACGCGTGTCGTTGCCCAGGCCAGCATGGGCTTCCGCCATTGTCGCCACAATCCAGTACCAATCGGGTCCTTGCGGCGCCGGCGTTGAATCGAGTAGGGCTTGGCATAGCGCCAGCACCCGGCGGCGGATCCGCTGAGCGGTAACGAAATCGGCAATCGCCTCGGCCGGTTCTGCATTAGCATGCAGCGCCGACCGCACATTGAGCAGGAATGCCAGATTGATTCCGTTGTAATAGTCGTTCTTGACGTAAAAACCCTTCTCGTGAGCCCATATCGCCTGGTCCAGGTGTGAGGGGACTCGGGTCGCGTCCCAGAGCCGCTTGTGCACCGCGCCATATAGGCCCAAGGTCTCGGGATCGGTTGACGTGGCCGGCGCCAGGGTGTCCAAAATTGCCGCTGCTTCGCTCAGGGCTGCCTCCGGGTTGGGCAACTTGCTCTTGTATGTCGCCAGAGCCAACCTCTGGGCAACGTAGTTGTCCATCGGCATCATCGTCCTTACAATTGCGAGGAGGCTCTTGGCCGTGATGAAATCCGACTTGCCCAGTGCCAGGTCGGCCTGATCCATCAGCGTTCTGATGGTCGGTTGGGGCGCCGATTCGGCTGGGGCACTGGCTGCAAGGGCCCGCACAACCTCCGCTTTCGCGAAGGCGGGCGGGTGTAGGTCCCGAAGGAACGTATAGACGGGACTGTCGCAGGCGGCCTGCTCGCCAACAATCCTGATCGCCTTCTCGAGCTCACCACGCATACGCTCGACTTCGCCGAAATCAATTCCTTCGCCCAGGTGATGGTATGTGCGAACGGCGATCTGGCCAATATCGAATGGAAAAACAAGCTTGTCCTCCGCGATTGTGATCGTGGTGAATGGCTTGAGCGCGTGCCGAACCCCGAGCTCATAGAAGGCGTTCGGATTGTACGTAGAGACGTCCGCTATGACGACGTCGGCATTCAGCAACTGCTGGTACATGGGAACGTTGATATTGCCAGAGTGCTGGATCTCGTCGGCGCGTATGCACTCGTAGCCCGCGGCCTCAGCGGCCGGCTTGATAATGTATCGGTAGGATTTATCGAGATCGAGCACTCGGCCGGTAGGGTAATCGGTTTTCTTTCCGAAGCCCATCACTACGAAACATTTCGGCATGGGGTGAGATTATCACAACCGAATTCGCCCACGCGTCAGCCATCCAAAAAATAAATCAAAATAATATACGCACCACGTCGATTTCTCTCCACCTCCTGCGACGTATCAATAGAGCGACAATATGCTCTAACAAACTAAAGGAGAAGCGATGCGGCCAAACAAGCCGCGAAACTTCCACACTCATCCCAACAAAAAGAGGACATAGAAAATGCGATTCATGGTCATCGGCAAAGCAACCCCGGAAACAGAAAAAGCAGGCGCACTTCCCGATCCACAGCTCATGCTCGAAATGGGCAAATATAACGAGGAGCTCATGAACGCCGGCGTGCTGCTGGCCCTCGATGGCCTCCAGCCCACCTCCAAAGGCGCGCGCGTCAAGTTCTCCGGCAAGTCTCGCACCGTCATCGACGGTCCCTTCACGGAAGCCAAGGAGATCATCGCCGGCTACCAGATTTTGCAGGTCAAGTCCCTGCAAGAGGCCATCGAGTGGGTCAAGCGCGGCCCCACTTGCAGCGCCGACGATTACGAAGTGGAAATTCGCCAAATGTTCGAGATGGAAGACTTCGCCCCCATCCTGACCGAAGAACAGATCCAGCACAAAGAGCAGCTACGCGCTCAGCTGCCGAATCAGACCGCGACGGATTAGCCGCACGAAAGATTAGCCGCTCTTGCACTCCCCGTTGGAAGCTGGTGTGATCGGTAGCAGTGTCCGCTACCGATCTACACCGCACCATTGAAGCCGTCTGGCGCATCGAGTCCGCCCGCGTGATCGCCGGCCTGACCCGCCTCACCCGCGACCTCGGTCTGGCCGAAGACCTCGCCCAGGAGGCCCTCCTGGCCGCCCTCGAACAGTGGCCGCAGTCCGGCGTGCCCGAGAATCCCGGAGCCTGGCTGACCGCCACCGCCAAACGCCGCGCCATCGATCTCTTCCGCCGCAATGCCGTCGCTCAGCGCAAACATCAGGACCTCGCCCGCGACCTGGC
>JBDTPR010000721.1:0-3599 GCA_039932635.1 Candidatus Solibacter sp. | reverse complement strand
GGCGGATCCGGCGGAAGTCGCTGGCTCGCTCGCGGGAATCGGTGCCTCCAACTCCCTCCGCGAACGCGCCGACGCGATCCACAAGACCGGTCTCGGCATCGTCACCACCTACGCCGACGGCAAGCAGACCCCCGTCAAAGACCTCACCTCCGACAACTTCTGGAAGGCGATGTCCGAAGGAGCAGCATGGCTTCACCAGGACGCGAAACCAAGCGCGCCGCCCGTCCAGGTTGCACGGGCCGCTGCGGCGACTGCGGAAACTGTGGCCGATCTGCCCCTAATGGCGATCCCGGCCAACAATCAGCCAACCCTCTTCTCGCCCCTGATGACCAAGCTCTATCAGGAATCGAACTTGCGCCTCGCCCCCAATCGCGTCGCCCTGCATCCCGATGATGCCCGCGCCGCCAAACTCACCGATAACGCGCGAGCCATCCTCCACACCCGCACCGGCAAGTGCACCGTGGATGTCACCATCGACGCTTCCGTTCCCGCCGGCGCCGTGCTCTTAGGCTCCTCCCCGGGGATTCAGGACATATGCGGCGCGGCTGACCGCGCCAAGGTGGTACGCGCATGACAGACAAACGCACCAATCAGAGCAGCGACCGTAAGAACAGCGACCGCACCAATCAGAGCCGCGACCGTCAGGGAGCGGTTGCCCGCTACGGCATGTCCATCGACGTCGACCGCTGCAACGGCTGCGGCTCCTGCATGGTCGCCTGCGCCGTCGAAAATAACGTCCCGCCCGCCGCCGCCAATGCCACCGATCGCAACGGCCTCACCTGGATCCGCGTCTTCCGCGTGGATAACGGCGCCGAAGGCAACGACCGCCGCTCCGCCTTCATCCCGGTCCTCTGCCAGCACTGCGGCAACGAAGCCCCCTGCGTCAGCGTCTGCCCGCAGCAGGCCGTGGAAGTAGACCCCGCCACCGGAGTTGTCGGCCAGATGCCAGAGCGCTGCCTCGGCTGCCGCTACTGCATGGTCGCCTGCCCCTATCACGCGCGCTACTTCAACTGGTGGGATCCCCAGTGGCCCGCCGGCATGGAGAAGACCCTCAATCCCGACGTCTCTCCCCGCATGCGCGGCGTGGTCGAAAAGTGCAACTTCTGCCACGGCCGCTGGCACGATGCCAAGACCAAAGCAGCCGCCGCCGGCAAGGCCGAAATCGACCCCGCGGACTACATGCCCGCTTGCGTCGAAGCGTGCCCCAGCGGCGCCATCACCTTCGGCAATCTGAACGACTCCGCCAGCGCGGTCGCGCACAACGCGCACCAGCCCGACACCTTCCGCCTGCTCGAATCGCTCCATACAGATCCCAAGATTCACTACCACTCGAAGAAAGCCTGGGTCCGCGAAACCGCGCACGCGCCGCGCCCGGGAAAGGAGCACGCACGTGGCTAACGCCTTCACGCAAATCGATCGCGAGTTCATCACCCGCGGAGTACGGCGCTGCTCCCCCACTCAATTCGTTCTCTGGCTGATGCCCTGGATCGCCCTCCTGTTGTTCGGCGCCTACAGTGCCGGCCTGTGCCTCGTCAAAGGCCTGAACCAGACCAACATGGACAACCGCTACGCCTTCGGCCTCTGGATCTTCGTCGATCTCACGATCATTGCCCTCGGCGCCGGCGCGTTCTTCACCGGCTTCCTCCTCTACATCCTGAAGTTCAAGGAGCTCAAAGCCGTCATCAACTCCGCCGTCGTCATCGGCGTGGTCTGCTACAGCGGCGCCATGTGCGCCTTGATGGTCGATGTCGGCCAACCGCTCCGCGCGTGGTTCACATTCTGGTATCCCAACGTGCACTCCATGCTCACCGAAGTCACGTTCTGCATCAGTTGCTACCTCACCGTGCTGCTGATCGAATACCTGCCCATCCTGCTCAAGAACCGCAAGCTGCGCGACGTGCCCGGCTTCCTCGTCTTCGAGTTCGAACTCCACAAACTCATCTACGTGCTGGCCGGCGTCGGCACCTTCCTCTCGTTCTTCCATCAGGGCTCGCTCGGCGGACTCTATGGCGTACTCCGCGGCCGTCCCTTCGCCTTCCGCGAAGGCATTTTCGTGTGGCCTTCCACGTTTTTCCTCTTCATCATTTCCGCCGCCGCCGTCGGCCCCAGCTTCCTCATCTTCACCACCTGGATGGTCGAAAAGATCACCGGCAAGCGCCTGGTCAAAGACCGCGTCTTCGATCTGCTGGCCCGCATCTCCGGCCTGCTGCTTTCCGTCTACGTACTCGCCAAGACGCTCGACACCCTGATCTGGATCAATCGCACCTCTCCCAGTCTCGGCTTCCTGGCCTCGCAATACTACGATTGGCAGCCCTTCGGTACCTGGATTCTCTTCACCGAAATCGTCATCTGCGGCCTCCTGCCCGCGCTCATTCTGCTCACGCCGCGCCTGCGCGCGCGCCGCGCCTGGCTCATCCCCGGCGCAGCCCTGGCCTGCTGCGGCATCGCTCTCAATCGCTACGTGCAGACGGTGCAGACTCTGGCGCTGCCCACGTTGTCCTTCGACAAGTTCCTGTCCTACACGCCAAGCTGGCAGGAAGTCGGGACCTTCCTCGGCGTCCTGGCTTACGGCGTTCTGGTCTATTCGTTCTCGTTCCGCTACTTCCAGGTCTTCCCGGAAGAGCGTGAACTCAAACTTGAGGTGCGGCCGCAGCAGGAAGAAGAGCCCGTCCTCGCAGGGAGATTCTAATCATGTTTCCGTGGAATTATGGTTTTCATTTCGCCACCGGCACCTACATCTTCATGGGAGCCTTCTATACCGTGCTCGTGGTGGTCGTCACCACGCTGCTGAATGCTCTCTGGCGCTCGCACCGCGATCTCGCCAAGGGCAAAGAGGAGAGCATCCGCTGGCACTCCGACTTTCACGATCTCTCCCCCGCCGACCGCACCTGCCGGCACGTCCTGACCGGAGAGTTCAAGAGCCGCGAATGTCCCAACGCGTTCGATTGCCGGGAGTGTGACACCCACGCCAAGCTGGTCGCCATCCATCCCGCCGCGCCCGCCACCGAAGCCGACATCTTCGGCATGAACTTCCCCACCGACCGCATGTACCACCGAGGCCACACCTGGGCCCGCCCCGAAACCGACGGCACCGTAACCATCGGTCTCGACGATCTGGGACAGCGCCTCTTAGGCACCCCGGACGCGGTAGATCTTCCCGCCCCCGGAGCCCACATCCAGGCCAACGGAACCGCCTTCCGCATACACCGCCGGGAAGCCGACGTCCGCATACTCTCGCCGGTAGATGGAGAAGTGGTGGAAGTCGGAGTCGCCCCGCAAGATTTTTTCCTCCGCGTAAAGCCGCTCGCCAAGGACTTTGACCTCCGTCATCTGCTGCGAGGAGCCGAAGTGAAACCCTGGATGATGCGAGAGTTGGAGCGTCTCCAGCTAGCCCTGACCATGGAAGGAGCCTCGCTCCCAAGCTTGGCCGACGGAGGAGTCCCGGTAGACGACATCGCCGCCGCCTACCCCAACACCAACTGGGACAACCTCTGCGGAGAAATGTTCCTGGAACCGTAGAATAGCCAGCCCAACACAAGCTGATTTGGGCCGCCGATAAACGCAGATTAACGCCGATAAAACAAAGACATCTCTTTGTG
>JBDTPR010000720.1:0-3604 GCA_039932635.1 Candidatus Solibacter sp. | reverse complement strand
TCGTCCTGATCCTCGGGCAGCGTTAGGTCCGGGCCTCCCGGCACACTCCAGGCGAACACCACAGCGGCCCGCGCGCCCTTGGCGGCTTCCACGGCCGCCGCGATCCCCGCGCGACGCATTGCCGGTGTGATCCAGGCGAACCGGATGCGCAGCGGTCCCTCGCCGATGGAATACGCGGAGAACTCCGCCGCGTGCGCTCCCGCCGTCAGCCGCACGGCGCCACGGGCGTTGTCGCGGCCGTCGGTGGTGGGCAACAGTCCGGACCACTTCCTCGTCATCCTGCCGGTTCCCGCGAACCCCGGCCCGCCGTTGCGTGCCACCTGCCTGCCGTCGATGCGGATGGCTCCGCCGCCTTCAGAGCCTCCCCCCAGAAATGGCTGCGCCATCAGCGTATATTCGCCGTCATCCGGTATCTGCAACGTCACATTCCACGACCGTTCCCCGCCGGGCTGCAAGGTAGCGACCGATTCCACGCCGGGGATGGCCACGCCGGTGAGATCGACGCCCGCCGAGTAGGCGATCCGCACCGCAGGCGCCGTCTTGCGCAGCGCCTCGAGCGGCGACACCAGGCGCGGCTCGAAGCCGTATGCGCGCTCCCCCATGTAGCCCGCCGCAACCTGGCCCGAGGTGGGGCCGATAACGGCAAGCTGCTCCAGTTCGCGAGTGCCCAGCGGAAGCGCGCCGGCGTCGTTCTTGAGCAGCACCGCGCCGCCTTCCGCAATCTCCCGCACGACGCGGGCGTGCGCCGCGATGTCGATCTCTTTGCCGCGGCCGGCAGCCGCTCTGCCCAGGTAGCCGAAGCGATCCAGCTGTTCCAGAATGCGCGTCACCGCGCGGTCGAGCGCACTTACCGGAATGGCGCCGCTATCCACAGCTTGCTTGAGCTTCTCGCGGAAGTACGGCCCGCCCGGTCGCCCCGCGAGTTCGCGGCCCGGCATTTCCAGGTCCATTCCGGTCAGGATCGCGGCCGAGCTATGCACCGCGCCCCAATCGGAGGTTACGAAACCGCGAAAGCCCCAGAGGCCGCGCAGGATGCGTTCCTGCAATTCCGCGCTCTCGCACGCCCAGTGGCCGTTGATTTTGTTGTACCCGCACATCACGGAAGCAACGCCGGCCTGCACTGCGGCTTCGAATGGCGGCAGATACAGCTCGTGCAGTGCGCGTTCACCGATGAGCACATCGTCCGGACCGCTGTACCCGGCCAGGTGCTTCACCTGCGCCATGACGCCTTGCTTCTCGATGGCGGCAATCTGCGCCGAGCCGATGCTCGCCGCCAGAAGCGGGTCCTCGCTGAGGGTCGTATGATTGCGGCGGAATAGCGGGTCTCGGACGATGTTGACGTAAGGCGTCAACAATACGTTCTGCTCGAGCGCCTTGGCCTCGCGGCCCAAGACCGTGCCGTAAAGGCGAGCCGCGTTCACGTCAAAGGTGGCGGCCAGGGCGACGGGGGCCGGCATGGCTGTGGCGTCGCGGTTGGCGTTGACGCCGGGAGGGCCGTCGGCGAAGCGGAGCGGCGGGATGCCGCGTTCCGGCAATCCAGCCCAATAGCCAGCTTCTCCGAGATCGCTCGGGTCGCGGGAACCGTGCACCAAAGCGATCTTCTCGTCCAGGCTGAGCCGGCCGACAATCGCGGCGACAACGCTACCGGGGGCGCCAGCCACACCGGGCGCAGCGTACTTCATCACCAGTGCCGCAGCTGCCGCGGCCCAAAAAAGTACTCTCATTGCTGCACCATCTATTGTCTTCTCGCCGGTACGCCCTTGGGGTGGCAGTCCACGCATTTGACCCGATGGATATTGCGGTGCGCGCTTCGACCGACGGGAACACGCGCCAGCCGGCGCCGGATTCCCCAGAGCCGCAGTAGATGGCCGTCCCGGCTGCGGCAGCCAGGCCTAAACTCAGAGATTCGCGCCACGCCTCGCGCCTTGCCTTGACCGCCCGGCCTTGATATATCGGGTCCGATTATTCCAGAGTGTAACAGACGGCGCGACACGCGTCGCTCCGGATCAGCCTCCCCTTGCTGGTCGAAGGCTTAGCCATTCGAAGCAGCGAACAACGCCGTAAGCCGTTCTGTTTTCAAGTCTTTGCGGTTTGCGAGAGGGCAGTTCAGGAAAGAGGCTGTCGTTTTCACTCGCGTGATATACTACCGCCATCTACTCTTCTCGCGGAGTCAAACAGATGGAACCGCCACTTCCCGAGCAGGCTCTCGATTCGGTCGGCCTTGGCGAAGCGCAGCGCTTCCCAGCCACTGAGGCGGATCGGGAATCGGTCCGGCGACAGCTCGAACAATTACTTGCGGATCCGGCATTCTCCACCAGCAAACGCTACCCGAAGCTGCTGCAATTCATCGTGGAAACCACCCTGGCTGGCCGCGCCGACGAGATAAAAGAAAGAACCCTGGGTGTGGAGGTCTTCAGTCGCGATGCGTCCTACGATACAAATCAGGATCCGGTCGTCCGGACTTCGGCGGCCCAGGTTCGTCAACGCCTCACGCAATACTACCTAAATAAGGAACACGAAGGCGAGTTGCGAATCGAGTTGCTGCCCGGTTCGTACGTGCCGCGGTTCCGCCTGGCCGGCGTCCCGGACCCCGTCCCCCCATTTGAAGCGGCTGAGTTAACGACGGAGGAGCTGGCGGCGCCCGCGCAAAACGGCGTCCAGAACGGGGGCGCCGGGAACGGGAATGTTGAACCACCGCTGTCAGAGCCGGAAAGCGTCGCGACGCCAGTGCTGGCTCCAAAGGAGCTCGCCCGTCGGCGGCCGAAGGCTCGAGTTGTGCTCGGCCTAGCCGCGCTTTCGGCCATCGCCATTGTTGCCTGGCTCGCGGTCAGGCAGTGGGGCAAGGACGATGGGATGGCAGGATTCTGGAAACCCGCCCTGGACGACCCGAACCCGATTGTCATCTGCGTCCCCGGCCGTTTCCCGACCGAAGAATCGGCGGCGCAATTGCCCTCGGGCGCCAACCAGACTGGACCGCTGACCATTGTGCAGTCGCTCAGGGCCAACTGGATCGCGTGGCCGGACGCCGCCACGTTGTACGCACTCGTAGGATTTGTCCAGGCGCGGGGCAAGCCGTACCACGTCCGCAGGGAAGGCGATTCGGCGCTGTCGGATCTGCGAACCGGACCAACCATCCTCATCGGCGGCTTCAACAACTCGTGGCTCATGCGCCTGACCAGCCACTACCGGTTCCGGTACGAGCGCAGCCAGGAAAGAGGCGAGTCGTACATCATCGACGCCAAGAACCCGGACTGGAAAGAATGCAAGGTGAGGTGGCAGGATCCGTACTCCACCTTCGAACAGGACTGCGGGATCATCGCGCGCGTCTGGGATCCGACCACGGAGCGGGTGGTGATTACCGCGTCGGGAATCGCCTCCTATGGAACGATCGCAGCCGGCGAAATCCTGACCAACCCGAAACACATGGCGATGATTGCCGCCCAGGCCCCCAAAGGGTGGGAACGGAAGAGCATGGAGGTGGTCTTCGCCACCAGGGTCTTCAACGGGAACGCGGGCCCACCCCGTATTCTCGCCGTTCACGTTTGGTAGGCCGCGCGGGTCTACTTCTTCGGCTCTGGCAACGCGAACGCCAGGGCAAGGCGGG
>JBDTPR010000719.1:0-3612 GCA_039932635.1 Candidatus Solibacter sp. | reverse complement strand
GTTACAACAATCAGGATCACTCAATGCTCACCGCGATGGTCTCGGTGGACAATATCCTGGCCGGCGAGACCGGCAAGGCGAATCTCTGGCAGATCAATACCGAGCAGGAATATCACGAAGAATCCGGTAAATAGCGGAGACGGGGTGTTCTGCGGCTGTGGTTCGCCCCCAAAGCCTTCTATTGCACGTAACCCAACGACTTCAGACGTTCGAGGGTTTGACGATCCAGCTTTTTGTCCTTGAGTTTTACCCGTGGAATTTGCTGAAGCCAGCTTTCCAAGGCGGAATTGAGCAGCCGTGCCGCAGGGTCATCAAGGCTGTACAGGTTCTGCGATTCGGTCGGATCCTGGCTCAGGTTGTACAACTCCGCTTCCCCAGTCGAGGAGACGATCAGTTTCCTGCCGCCCTGGAACAGGGCTCGCTGCGCCACGTCCTGGCGGCGGCGTAGCAGGCTCAGGCTGTCCGGAAAGGATTCACTGAAGACCGCTCTGTCCGTGTGCGGATTCATTGTTCGGAGACTTTCTCCCTGCTGATCCGGAGTAAGCCGGATGCCGGCCGCGTCCAACACGGTCGGCAACACGTCCACGCTGCTGACGGGACTGTCCACTTGCTGGCCCTCTGCAACGTTAAGCGAGCGGGGGTACTTGATCAGGAGCGGAACGTGTACCAAATCCTGATACACCGACGCCGGATGGCCCAGAGCGCTGCGGTCCCGGATCGCCTCTCCGTGGTCAGAGGTGACAATCACCAGGGTGTTGTCGTAGAACCCTGCCTGCTTCAGCCCGTCCAAAAGTCTCTTGATCTCGGCATCGATATAAGCAATAGCGCCATCGTATTGCGAGGTTATGTGTGCCAGGTCGGCGGCTAGGGTGGGTGGCCGCTCGAGACGCGCTAGTTCCCGATGGAGTTGCCCCACACGCTCCAGAGCAAATGCCGGGTTACGTCCGGGGAAAAGATCGCGATAGGGTGGAGGAGGGATGTAGGGGTCGTGGGCATCCATGTAGTTCAAATTTAGAAAGAATGGTTCCGGTCTTTCTCGCATGGAGCGGAAGATGCGAAGTCCGTCGTCGGTGATCTGGTCGGCACGGCGATACGCCCGATAGAGCTCATCGGTGGATACCCAATGTGCTAGTACCGGTTGTATGAAGTCGCGGAGATAACCGGCACGGCCGTGGTGAAGTCCGCCGATAGGAGTCCTGACGTCGTAGACCTTAAATCCCTGATCCAAGTGAAATACAGGCCGCAGGTACGCGCAGTTGGCCAGCATGGCCATGCTGGTGTATCCGTTCTCGGAGAGGATTTCAGCCAACGTATGAAACGACGGATCGAGCGGCTCGGCGCCGTGTTGCGGCACCAGGCGGGCCCGGTGCCAACTTGGATAAAGACCCGTGAACAGCGAACCATGAGTGCTCAACGTCATATCGGAGGCGGAAATAGCATTACGAAACAAGACACCTTCTTTCGCCCAAGCCTCTAAATTGGGTGAAGTACGACGAGCATAGCCGTAGAGAGAGAGATGGTCCGCGCGAACTGTGTCCAGAACGATCAGGAGTACGTTGGGACGGCGCCCGCGGGCAGTAGCCGCCGCAGGCGCGGGAGGCATGCCTGGAGCGGCGTCCACCCATAAGGTGATGCATACGAGACCTGCCGCGAGCGCCCCGCAGGCATACACACCGGCGGGCAGGAAGTGGTTTTCCGAAGTCCGGCCGAGGATACGCGAGGCCACAAAGCTCAAGAGAAACACGGACGCGCAAGCTCCCATAATCGCCGCGCTCAGAGATGCAGCCCCGCTGGACGATTCAGACATCTTCGAAACACACAAAATGAGGGGAAAAGACACCCAGGGCGAGGTGATCCAGGAAATCCACGCGGACTTCCAGCGGGCGAAGAGACTAACGATAATCAACCCGGCGAAGAGGACAAAAAACAGCCCTACTACCAGGTCTGGGACTGTGGTGCCCCGCACGATGACGCGGCCACTCGCCAGAACGAGCGCCACAACCGCCACCACCAACCGGGCAGCCCCGCGCGGGCTCTCTACCCAGCGGAACATCGCCGCCACACGGCCGGCCACCGCACCCAGGACGATATAAATCGCCAGAAATACAGCTGTCCACATCCAGTGGTCCGGGACCAGAGAAGTGGGGCGCCATCGGATCATCGCCGCGACGATCAGGAGCGCATATTCGAAAAGCCCGTAGATGAGGCCCACGAGCGCTCCGTGAGCGGATGCCGATCCCCACTGTTTCATAAGCAGAATTTCCTCCGAACCTATGCTCTTGAACGTCAATCCCGAGGGCGCAAAGACCTGTGGGGTATGAATGCCGGCGGGAGGCTAAGCGCCAAAAACAGCCGGTCAAGACAATAAGTTTACCTTACTAACCTCCACGCCCAACTCCTTCGAGACGAAATGGGCGGTGTGGTAAGCCTCGCGGCATGGCAAGGTTAGCGGCCATCCCCTTTCGAGCCGGGACCGAACCGGCGCGCCACTCCGCTCCAAGGTCTCGTCGTTGCGCTTGTGCCTAGTATATCGTTTCAATAAAACATAAACTGATAGAACTGTTTCCTGTTATGCTTGGGCAGGGCGGGAAAATCGAAACGATCTAAATTGGTTTTGTCCGATGAAGACCGGGCGGAATTGGAGCAGTTGTCGCGGTCGCGCACGCTGCCGCATCGGGAGGCGCAACGCGCCGCCATCATTCTGGGATATCACGGGGGTGAGAACATCGCCAGTATTGGGAGACGTCTCGGAATGACGCGCCTGAGCGTTTCGAAATGGGTGGCAAAGGCTCTGGCGGTAGGACCGATGGCGGCCTTGAAGGACAGCTACCATCGCCCCAAGGAACCAGCAATCGGCGACGATGCGAAAGCGTGGGTGGTACATGTGGCGTGCTCGAAGCCGAAGGATCTGGGCTATGCGGCCGAAGTTTGGAGTCGGCAAGCGCTGGCCAGGCACGTCCGCGAGCATGCCGTGGAGGCCGGTTTTCCTTCGTTGTCGCGAGCGGCCAAAGCGACCGTGCACCGAATCCTGGCGGAACAGCCATTACATCCGGAAAAGGTGAAGTATTACCTGGAGCGGCGCGATCCTGATTTTGAGGTGGGAATGCGCAGAGTCCTGATCGTCTATCAAGATGTGGCGCTACAGAATGCAAGACGGGCCACGGGGCAGACAGCGTCCAACATCATCACGGTTTCGGTGGACGAGAAGCCAGGAGTGCAGGCCATCGGCAACACCGCGCCCGACCTGCCACCTGTACCCGGCAAGCATCCCACGATCAGCCGTGACCACGAATACGAGAGACTGGGCACCTGTTCAATCCTGGCGGCGCTGGATCTCCAAGATGGTCACGTTACGGCGCGCGTGGAAGACCGCCACCGCAGTGTCGAATTCGTTGGCCTGCTATCCGACCTCGATACGAAGTATCCGCCGGAATGCACCATCAGAATCATCCTGGACAATCACTCCGCACACATTTCGAAAGAGACGCAAGCATTCCTAGCGAAGCACCCCAACCGCTTCCAGTACGTCCTCACGCCGAAAAATGGATCGTGGCTGAACATCGTCGAGACTCTGTTCGGCAAGATGGCACGAAGCTTTCTGCGCCACATCCG
>JBDTPR010000718.1:0-3624 GCA_039932635.1 Candidatus Solibacter sp. | reverse complement strand
CTGGCGAACTTCGCATCACTGGGCCGGCAAAGCCTTTGGGGGCTGGAACCTCGCCGGTTCCGCGATTCTCGACCGAGGCACACCCATCAACGTTACCTCGAGCGCCACGTGGCCCCGCGGCGACTTCAATGCCGACGGTTCGGGCGGCGACCGGCCCAATGCCCCGATTAACGGAGTCTCCGTTGGTGGTTGGGACAAACAGCAATTCTTGCAGGGCATCTTTCGGCCATCCGACTTCCCCACGCCCGCGCCGGGTACAGACGGGGCGCTCGGTAGAAATGCTTTCCGCGGTCCTGGCTTTGCTCAAGTCGACCTATCGCTCTCCAAGCGGTTCTCCTTGACCGAACGAGTAACGGCACAGATTCGGGCAGATGCTTTCAATGCCCTGAATCGCGTGAACCTTGCGAATCCTGTTATGGATCTCGCAAACAACAATTTCGGCCGGTCAACGTCCACACTTACGCCGCGACTCATGCAACTTGGCTTGCGAATGGAATTCTAGTTCTAGTGCTCCGCAAAGCGCTCGACAACCGTGCGGCAAGGTGTACTTCGTGGAGGATCTGCTGGGACCGGAGCACCTGTCATGATACAAGGAGGTCCGCAAGGTCTGCGCGACGACACAGGCGGTAGGCGAGGTATTTTCCAATCCGCTCGAATTTTACCCGCTGATTATGGAGCAAAGCATCCATTTCATCCGGACGCGTGTCACGGCCATCGGCGGCATTACCCAAGCGAAGAGAATCGCCGCCCTCTGAGATCTGTGGCGTGAAAACCGCATGGCAGGAGGGCGGCGAGAACGACCAGGTCAATCAGTTGGCCGCTTATCACTTGGACATCTCGACCGCCGCCCGGGTTTCGACCTCCGGAGCGTCTTCTGCCAGCACTTATGCCGACTGAGAACGGAGGGATTCCTCAAAGGCCAGCCAGTTCTGCGCGAGGTGCGTCTTCGACTTGGTGCCGGTCAGGATCGCGCCGTTAAAAGGTCGCTGCAGGATGTACTCGAAAGCTTGCGCGTGGCTTGGCACTTCACCCGAATGAAGCATCGCACCCATGGCAAACGGGCGATTCACCAGAACCGACAGGCCCCGTTCCGTGGCTCGGTCGATCACCCCGCCGAACTTCGGATTCAGCAGATTGTAGGGCAACTGAAGGAGCTGGTATCTTGGATCGGCCAGGACCAGTTCCGCGGATTCCAGATCGCTGACGCTTGCTCCCAACGCTCGCACGCCCAGCGACGAGGCATATTCCCACGCCCTGCCGAGATCCTCGCCGCGGAGCACCTCGGGCGTGGTCTTGTGGAGTTGGAGGATGTCGATTTCTCCCAGACGTGCCACGCTGCGGTCCAGGCTGCGGCGGAGCGCCTCGTAGGAATGGTCGACGAAGGGCTCCTGGCGGTCCGCGTCCCAATGTTCCCCGAACTTCGTCGCGATGGTCAGCTCACGGCGCTCCGATGGGTTGAGGGCCTTCAGGAAGCTCGCCAGCCGCTCCTCGCTGGCCCCGTAGGATGACGCCGTATCGAACAGGCGAACGCCAAGCCCGAGGGCGAACTCCAGCAGTTCGAGCGCGTCAAGTTCGCTCGGGGGCTCGGCCGCTACGTGCCCCCAGCGCTTCCCGATCCCAATTAGCCCCAGCCCAAGCCGCACACCATGAAGCATTTCGTCAGCCCTCTCTGCCTTCCACCGCGTGGAGACTGCGCGATTCAACGTTGTCAAACCCGCTCGCGAAACGGATACCGCTCACAATACTGTCAAATCCGTACTGCACGTGGGCCCGCATCGCTCGGTCGGCCGCCTCGACATCGCCTTTGGAAAGCACTTCGACCAGGTCGCGATGAAATCCCGCTGGAAGCGGCGGCCGACGGGCGGCTACGTCGTAGAGCCAGTTGAAAGCCAGGACCTCGCTCTTCTCTATTGCGATCCACAGCGCCTCGCATCCGGTGCAGTGCGCAATCCGCGTGTGTAGGGCGAAATGGTGGCTCTGCGCGGCGAATACCAACTCGGCGCTGCGCTGGCTGCCAACGCATTGCTCGAACAGAGCGTCCATGGTCTCGGCCATCCGCTGTACTTCCTGGCGCTCCCGCAGACTCGCCTTCGCCGCGAATAACCTCGCGGATTGCGATTCCAGGGCTTCCCGGACGATGTAGTGTTCCCGGACTTGCTTTTCGGTGGGGACTCGAACCAACGTTCCCACCCTCGGTCTGCTCTCCACGAGGCCCTCCGACGCCAACCGTTGCAGGGCTTCCGAGACTGGCGCCATGCTCATTCCCAGCTCGGCGGCCAGGGCGCGCCGCGACAATCCGCATCCCAGCGGCAGTTGTCCGCGCAGGATTTGCTCCCGAATCACCAGGTACGCCTTTTCAGCCAGACTGCCCCCCACTTTCTGAGCCACAACCAGATCTATGCCCTCCTTACGACTTTCTGAACATACCATGGCCGTGACATGTCACCTCTGATATATCAGTTCGTAATATGAAAACACCTGATCGATCAGTTGCCATCGATTTCTGCCCAGTCGGTTCCAGTGCAGTGGACTACGCGAAGCCGTTGGAAATTCCCTCGTTGAATGTTCAGCTGCCCGAGAGAACCAACAGGATGAAAATGTTCTCGGGGACGGCCGAGATCCGCAAGGGCTATCTGTACTGTAGCGGACGCCCCGTACTCGGCATCGACATTAACGAGGAGATGGCGGCCAAGTACCTGATCGGTGAACCGCGCAACTAAGGAGATTACTAGACCGACCGCACCCTCGACGGAGCGGTCGTTATCCCTTGACGCAGATGCCGCCGCCGAAAAATTCAATTGACAAAAGCTCAGACAACTGGAATATTGATATATCAGATATCTGCTTAGGAAGGGGGCCTACCAATGAACAAAACGGCAATGCGCGGGCTCAGTTGCTCGCTCCTACTCTTAGCGGCGCTGGCGGCGCAGGACTTCCGCGCGACGCTCAATGGGACGATCGTGGATACTTCGGGTGCGGTTGTGCCGCACGCGAGGGTACAGGTGAAAAATATCGAGACCGGCGAGATCCGGCTGGTAGAAACGTCCGGCGTGGGCGAGTTCTCCGCACCGTTCCTCCCGCCTGGTAGCTACGCGGCGACGGCCTCAGCAGCCGGATTTAAGACTGTGATTCGCGACAGTATCATCCTGCGGCAGGGGCAGGCGTTCGGCATCTCCCTGGTGCTCGAACCGGGATCGGTGAGCGACAGCGTAACCGTTACAGGGGAGACTCCGCTGCTCGAGACGGAGACGGCCGACCGTGCCACGGTAGTCGATAACATCAAGATGACGCAACTCCCGGTGGCGGGACGCAATCCGCTGTTTTTGGCCGTGATGGTGGCGGGCGTCACGTTCAAGGGCGGCGCCATCCGGCCCTTCGACAACGGAAGTATCGACGCATGGTCGGTAAACGGAGGTTTCCAGGGTCAGTCGACATTCCTGCTGGACGGCGCGATGAATAGCCGCGAGGGAGGGGGGAATGTGGCGTTGGTGCCCGAGCCCGAGGCGATCCAGGAGATCAGCATCAAAACCAACGCGTACGATGCGCAGTACGGGAACACGGGCAGCGGCATCGTCAGCATGTCCCTCAAGAGTGGCTCCAACGAGTTGCACGGCAGCACTTATT
>JBDTPR010000717.1:0-3633 GCA_039932635.1 Candidatus Solibacter sp. | reverse complement strand
AGTAGGCGATGGCCAGGCCGATGGGCGTGAAGATCAGGCCCACCGCGTTGTGGACATACATCCAGTTGAGGTTGGCCTGGTTGACGCCGCTGGTCAGCTCGGTAGCGAAGTTGCCGGTGAGGTAGACGAAGGCGGTCCACAGGATGGTGCCCATGATGTACCAGAGAGAGACGTACATCTGGGTGTACTTGCGGGTCGCGATGGTAGCGAAAATATTCACGCCGAACATGATCCACGCGATCACCACGAGGACGTCGAGCGGGAGCGGCAGTTCGGCGTATTCCAGGCCCTGGTTGTAACCCGCCAGCAGGCAAAATACCGCGCTGAGTATGATGACATTCCAGAGCGCCGCGGTGGCGACGCCGAGCTTCTCACTCCACAATCTGACGCCGCACAACCGCGGCACGATGTAATACGCCAGGCCCATATCGGCGGCCAGCAGCCAGCCGAACAACATTCCGTTGACGTGCAACGGGCGCAGCCGCCCGTAGGAAAGATAGGGCACCGTGCCGAGTAACTCCGGCCAGCAGAACTTAGCCGCGATCGTGATGGCGATGATCCCGACGATGAAGAAGTAGCTAATCGCGCTGAGCAGAAACCATTTGGCCGTGGTGTCGGAATGCGCGGAGGTGAGGGCGTCCGCTCTGCGCACGCTGGTTGCGCCGGCGATATTATCTTGCGGCATGCTGCGTGCTCCCTTTCTTCTGATTGATGCTGTGAATGAAGTTCACAATGTCCCCTACATCGTTATTAGTTAAGCCGTAGTCGATCCAACTCGGCATGGCTGTGCCTTGCACGCCATAGAGGATGGAATCGAAGAGCCGGCGGTCGTTCACGCTGGCCACGAAGGCCGAGTTGCGCAGGTTACGCGGTTTGGGATTGATGTCGAGCGAGTTCGGGCCCTTGCCGTCGGCCTTGCGGCCGTGGCAGCCGGTGCAGCGATCGAGGAACACCTGCTCGCCATGTTTGATGGAGGCGGGACTCTCGGCGACCGGGTTGGTGTCGGGCAGGCTGCGCGGTTTGAGTTCGCGAGTCTTCTCCTTCGTGAAGGTGGTGAGCACGTAGCTCAGAACGCCATCCACCTGGTCGGGCTTGAGGAGGTTCTTCCAGGTGGGCATACTGGTGCCGGGCACGCCATCCTGAATCGCGGCGACGAAGCGCTCGCGCGGTTTGGAGGTCATGAAGGCAGCCTTGGTGAGGTCGCGCGGCGAGGGGTCGAGATACCACGAGACTTTGCCTTCGCCATCGCCCTTTTCGCCGTGGCAGCGTTCGCAGAGCGCCTTGTAGGTCTCGGCGGGCGCCATCGCGGGAGGCGGAGTTTTCAACGACCCGAGGTAGGCGCTGATGCGCTGGAAATCTTCCTCGGGGAAGCGGAAGCTCGGCATGATGGAATCCGGCATGCGCGAGCGCGGAGCCTTGAAATGCTCCATCATCCAATCGTTGTCGCGGATCAGGCCTTCGTAGCTGAGGTCGGGAGCGATGCCGCCATCGCGCTGCCCGAGCTTGTGGCAGGCGGTGCACGCGCGATCTGTAATCAGTTGCTCGCCGGCCTTTTCCCCGGCGGTGCCCGGCGGAATCACCACGGCGACGTTCTCCACGTGGGCCTTGTAGCGATCGAGCGACGTCTCCGCGAAGTTGACGCCGCGGCGGCTCTTCAGGAAGACCACCAGCGCGCGTACATCGGTATCGGAGAGATTGAACTTGGGCATGAAGCTGGCCGCCGCATTGGCGCGCGGCTCCACCACCGATTCCCAGAGGTAGTCGATCTTGAACTTCTTGCCGACCTCGGTGAGGTCGGGACCGAGTGTGCCTTCGCTCATCCCGTCGATCTTGTGGCAGCCGTAGCAATTCATGGAGTAGAACAGCTTGCGGCCGCGATTGACGTTGGGCGTGCCGGCGAAATTCTCGTCGGTATGGCACTGCGCGCAACTGGCTTCCATGTACTCCTTGCCCTTGAGTTTGGGAGCGAAATCCTTGCGCCAGGTGGCCTGCGTGACGTAGCCGGTGAGCGGCTCGGGCCAGAACTCGTCCTCGCCGTGGCTGAATTTGGTTTCGAGACCGCGGCCCTGGCCGTCATGGCAGACGGTGCAGCCGAAATCTGCGAACTTGTGGCGGCGTTCCCAGCGGCCATTTCGCTGCACGTCGCCCATCGCGGCGGAGTAGGGGTGCGCCTTGAGGGGCTGCGCGTGGCCCACGAAGCGCGGATCGTCGCTCGCGATGTGGCAGGTGGTGCAGCGGTCCACGCGCGTGTCGCCGAAACTGGTGACGATGGTCTGCTCGATTTTGGGCGAGCGCGCTTCCAGTTCGGCGCGATCCGCCTCGTTCTTGGTCAGCGACCGCGCCTGTTCGAAGTACGCAGTCTGATGCCGCTCCCAGCGGTGAAAGAACTGATCGTAGAAGACGAGGCCGTGAACGATCAGTACCACAAAGCTCGCAATTGCCAGTGCCAGTCGCATACGCATCATTCCTCAGAAGGGAGAGACGAAGCTCCAGTTCGGTCCCCGGAAAAAGGTCCCGATGATGACGAAGATTACGTTGAGCACCACCAGGGTCAGGAAGATGGTGTTGGCCATCAGGCGTTCGCGGGCGAACCAACGGCCCACGCCCGCGCGGCCGCGATCGACATAGGGCACGATGATGAGCATCGCGACCATCAGGCCGGGGATCCCGATGCCGCCCCAGAAGGCCGAGTAGCTGACCATCTCCTGGAGGCCGAGGAAATACCAGGGCGCCTTGGCAGGATTCGGCGGGTGCATGATGTTGACCGGCTCTTCCAGGGGTGCGTTGAAGGCGAGGGAGACCAGCAGGATTATGGATACGGTCAACACAAAGACGAAGAGTTCAGCTATCAGAAGGTTGGGCCACGCGTAGACCGATTCATCGGGCACGTTGCCGACCTTCGTAAAGGGTCCGCGGACGAAGCCTTGCAGGCCGTAAACGCGCTTTTTGGCGGGCTCCAGCGTCATGGTGGCGACGATGGTTTCGGGCGCGGTGATTTTGGTTTCGGGGCGCGAGAGGCCGCCATCCTTGCGAATCCGCCAGAAGTGGATGGCCATCAGCAGGACCAGGACCACCGGCAGGACGGCAACGTGCAGCACGTAGAAGCGCAGCAGCGCTTCTTGTCCTACGGTGGTATCGCCCAGAAGAATGAACTGGAGTTGCTTGCCGATTAACGGTGCGTAGCCGGCAATCGCCGAGCCCACGGTGATCGCCCAGAAGGCCAGCTGATCCCAGGGGAGAAGATAACCGGTAAAGCTCAGAAACAGCGTGACCAGCAGGAGCAGTACGCCGAGCACCCAGTTGAACTCGCGCGGCTTCTTGTACGCGCCGGTGAGGAAGACGCGGCACATGTGCAGGAACACCATTGCCACCATGCCGTGCGCGCTCCAGCGGTGCATATTGCGCAGGAAGATGCCGAAGGCCACGGTGCCGCGCAGATCGAGCATGCGGTCGTATGCCTGGGTGGTGGAGGGCACATAGTAGAACATCAGCAGGACGCCGGTGGCCACAAGGATGAAGAACAGGAAGGTGGAAATCAGGCCGAGGCCCAGCGTGTAGGCCGGACGGAGTGTGTTCTTGTGGACCTTGACGGGGTGAATGTGCAGGAAGAAATTGGTGAAGCTCGTCGACGCG
>JBDTPR010000716.1:0-3649 GCA_039932635.1 Candidatus Solibacter sp. | reverse complement strand
CTAACGTGATTTACGCGGGCACTGGCGAGGCCGATATCCGCAGCGATATTGGCTTCGGCGACGGCGTCTACAAATCGATCGACGCGGGCAAAACGTGGCGCAACATCGGTCTACGCGATACGCGGCAAATCGGCCAGATCCAGGTCGATCCACGCAATCCCGACCTCGTGTACGTCGCGGCGCTGGGCCACGTCTACGGCCCTAACGCGGAGCGCGGCGTCTTCCGCAGCAGTGACGGCGGTCGCACCTGGAGTAAGGTGCTCGATCGCGGACCCGAGACCGGCGCAGTGGACATCGCCATCGACCCATCCAATTCCAAGACGCTCTACGCAACCATGTGGAATGCGCACCGCCCGCCATGGAGCCAGTACGCGCCCATCGAAGGCCCGGGCAGCGGACTCTTCAAATCCACCGATGGCGGCGACCACTGGACGCAACTCACCGGCCATGGACTCCCCGAGTCGCAATGGGGCCGCAGCGGCGTGGCTGTGGCGGCCGGTGGCCGGCGCGTCTACACGGTGATCGATGCCGCGGGCGCCGCCGGTCTGTATCGCTCCGATGACGCGGGCGCCACGTGGACGCGGACTTCCACCGACACGCGGCTGACCAGCCGCGCCTGGTACTTCAGCCAGATCGCGGCCGACCCGAAGAATCCCGACGTGATTTACGTACCCAACGTCGGACTCAATCGCTCCGTGGATGGCGGGCGCACGTTCAACGTGCTCAAGGGCGCGCCCGGCGGCGACGATTACCGCGTCGTGTGGATCGACCCGACGGAGCCGCGCCGCCTTATGCAGGGCAGCGATCAGGGCGCCAGTATCAGCGTGGATGGGGGCCAGACCTTCAGCAGTTGGTACAACCAGCCGACCGCGCAGATGTATCATGTCACCACCGACAATCAATTCCCGTATCACGTCTACGGCTCGCAGCAGGATTCCGGCACGGCCGCCATTCCGAGTCGCGGGCGCTTCGGACAGATCGACGCGCGCGAATGGTATTCCGTGGGCGGCGCGGAGAGCGGCTACATCGCCGTGGACCCCAAGAATCACAACATCGTCTACGTCAACAACACCAACGGCAGCCTCGCGCGCTTCGACAAGCGCACCGGCCAATCGCAGAACATCACGCCGTCGCTGGTGCGTACGGGCGGGTTCGCCGGCACCATTGCGGAACAGAAGTACCGCTTCCCCTGGACCTCTCCGCTGGTCTTCTCGCCCGTGGAATCGGGCACGCTCTACTACGGCGCGCAGGTGCTGCTGAAGACCATCGACGGCGGTCTGAACTGGCAGGAAATCAGCGGCGACCTGACCGGCGATACACGCAAGGGGAGGTCCGCGCCCACCGTGGCCGTCACGCCCGAGAACGCGCGCGAACTCGGCTTCGGTGTCATCTACACGATCGCGCCCTCGCCATTGAGTGCCGGGCTCATCTGGGTTGGCAGCGACACCGGACTCATCCACCTGACGCGCGATGGCGGGAAGACGTGGAGCAACGTGACTCCGCCCGGTCTCGCCTCCTATAGCAAGGTCACGCAGCTCGAAGCCTCGCACTTCGAGCCCGGTACCGCGTGGGCCGCGGTGGATCGCCATCGTCGCGAGGACTACCGACCCTACGTCTATCGCACCCGCGATTACGGCAAGACGTGGACGCTGGCCGTTGACGGCCTCGCCGAGCCCGCGTACCTGAACTCGATCAAAGAGGATCCCGCTCATAAGGGCCTGCTGTACGCGGCCACGGAATTGGGCGTGGCCGTCTCCTTCGACGACGCCGCGCACTGGCAATCGCTGCAATTGAATCTGCCCGCGGTGAGCGTGCGCGATATCGCCGTGCATGGGGATGATCTGGTGATCGGCACCCACGGGCGCGGCTTCTGGATTCTCGACAACGCCACCCCGCTGCGCCAGATCGATGAGCGCTCCGCCGCCACCGACGCGATGCTTTTCAAGCCCGCGACGGCGGTGCGCCTCAATCCCGATAGCTTCTATGGCACGCCGTTGCCGCCTGAAGAACCGCAGGCCAAGAATCCGCCCGAAGACGCGGTAATCGATTTCTACCTGAAGTCCGCGCCCGCCGCGGCGGTGACGCTCGACGTGCTGAATGCCAAAGGCGAAGTAGTGCGCAGCTATTCGAGCACGCCGCAGACCGCCGCGCCGCGTCGCGCGCAGCCCATTGCCGATTACTGGCTGACGCCGCCCTCCCACCTGACGGCGCGCGCCGGTCTGAATCGCTTCGAGTGGGACCTGCGCTATGCGCCGCCCGGCCCTGAGGGCGTGGTCGGTCCGCAGGTGATGGCGGGGACGTACACGGTCCGCCTGACGGCCGCGGGAAAAACGTTGACGCAGCCTCTGAAGGTCACGCTGGACCCGCGCTCCACGGCGGCTCCGCTGGAATTGCAGAAGCGCTTCGATCTGGCGATTTCACTGTGGCGCGACATGAAGCGCGCGGCGGAAGTCATGCGTGAAGGCAGCAATCTGCGGCAGAGCGGCAAACTCACCGCCGAAGGCGCGCGCATCCTCGGCGCGGCCGCAGGCGGCAGGGGAGGGCGCGGCGGAGGTGGAAGCGGCGCGCCGACCATCGCCTCCGTGCTGAGCGCCATGGGCACCGCGCTGGGCGTAGCGGAGAGCGCCGACCGCACCCCGCCCGCGACGGCCTATGAATTAGCCCATCAGTCCGCGAAGGATTTCAACGCGCTGTTGGAGCAATGGAAGGCGCTCCCAAAATAGCGCTTCCTTCAAACCGCAACCGAAACTTAACACTCCCGTAACGTGCTCCTGCTAGCCTGCAGACAGGAGAATAAGATGATTCAAACAAATACTGCAGCCGGTCTGCAATGGAAATGGCGCCAGCCGCAAGCTTTCCAACGCTTCCACGAGATGACATCTAATAACGAGGTGGTTTGCACGCTCCAATTCGCGGGAGGCTGCGGATCCCTGGCCAGGGCGGATAGCGTGAATGGTAGTTGGACTTTCAAACGCAGCGGTCTCCTGACCCCACGCGTGACGGTCCGCCAAGCGGGCGAGGCAGCCGACACAGCGGTCTTCTTCCCGAAATGGACCGGCGGAGGCGAGCTCCAATTTGCAGACGGAGCCCGCTACATGCTGAAATCCCTGAGCTTCTGGGGCGGCGATTGGGCGTTCGAAAACCTGCGCGGCGAGACCCTGCTTTCCCTGCACGGTCCGCACGGGTTTCTCAAGAGCCACGGCGAAATCGAGGTCAATACCACCGGCGGCGCCGCGGAACTCACCCTGCTCGCGGCGCTGGCCTGGTACCTGCGTCTGCTGATGATCGAAGACGCTGCGGTAAGCTCCGCGGTCATCAGCTAGCCCATTAGTAAGACTTCGCGATTACGGCGCGTTGCGGCACGGTCTCCCCGGTGATAATGCACTTGCCGGGCCCGTCGTACTCGTCCACTAGCGGAATATTGCGCACGGTGGCGCGGAATTCCTTGAGGCGCGCGTCGCACGTTGGGTCATCCTTAATATGCGCCATCACGAATTTGCCGCCGCCCTTTTCCGCAGTGGCGTCTTTCAAAATGGACTCCACATCCTCCAGTGAATCGGCGACCACCGTGTTCGCCTTCAGTCGCTCCTTGGCGCGCGCGAGCAGGCTGGCCTGGATATCGTCGAGCGCCTCGGTAACCCGCGCCGCC
>JBDTPR010000715.1:0-3652 GCA_039932635.1 Candidatus Solibacter sp. | reverse complement strand
GCGAGCACGCGGATCGAAGCGGTGTCGAGCATACGTTCCCCCTACGGCGCGAGGCGGCGCCCGTCTTTATGTGGGATATCTGGGATAAGCGCAACATTGGAAGGCTGAGTGCACGTCCCACGAACGGGGTAGGTTCTTTGACACGTATGGGGACGTACCGAAGCCCTCGGTCGGTGGGTTGCGTTGATGAAAGCGGCTGCGGGAGAGCCGAAAAATCGTGTTTGGCTGCTCGCCGGCGTGCCCAAGGTTCCCCCGATCGTCTCGTTGGCCGGCGGGCGTCGCTGCTCACCGGAAATGACCCAAGCAAAGAATCGCATCGGCGCGGCGCGGATGAATTATCCAAGTCGAGGTTTGCCCTGGTAGTTTTCGGCTCGCGGCAATGGCCATTGCCAGCGCCGCCGCACACTGCATTGGGACTCACGACTGGGTCAGTTTTTGAGAGCGCAGCTTGGGGCACGGAGGCGCAGGGCCGAAGGGCCTCGGCGCTCAGACAGAATAGCTGAACCGGCAATCAAGCGGGCGACCAGCTTGAGGCAAACTGGAGCCATGCCACCCTGCGGGGTGGCAGATGTCGGGCGGCGCCGTCGATTCCGGCGCGTAGAGTTTTCCTGCCACCGGAGGGACCGACAACTTAGTTAACGCCGATTGTACGGCTTGGTTACTTGCGCCACCCTACCGTCCGCAGGGTATTCCGCGCGCCACGGATCAGGTATCGGCAGTCATTTGCCGATGCTCGCAGCTTCGCACAGGAGGTCGAATATGTTTTGGGCATCCTTCTGAATGGCGATGAGCGAGGTCTTGCCCTTCACGTACTCCTGACGTAACTGGAAGAGCTTCACCGGTCCGTAATCCGTGGAGCGGTTCGGCGACCCGGCGGCCATCCTGCCGCACGCCGCCTGGAGCGTAGTCCTCAGGAAACCGAGATCGGTGGTCGTGTCCACCAGCAGAACCATGCGGGACGTTGGGATGCGATCTACTAACTGGCCGAGCTCGTAGGTACAGCCTTGGTTGGAGGGCGAGAAGCCGCTAAGGTCCATCAGCACCACGTCGGTTTCATCCAGAAGCGCATCCAGTGCCTGGCGCCAGGCACTGTCAGTACAGAGCAGTGAATTCGTGGCATACAGGAACATCCAGCGGTGCGGCTCGTGGTGAAAGCCAGCGATAAGAGCCGAGGCCTCGTCCGGTGTGGATGCCAGGAACCCGCGCTTATTCCGGCGGCCACGGAGGCTTTCTCCAGCGGTGGCGAGGAACCAACCGCCGCGCAGCAGTTGCAGGCTGCCTACGCACCGCCAGATTGCCCCGAGACCCAGGAAGAGCGAGTTCAACCGTTGGAAGTCTCCGAAGACCCAAAGGAACAGGAGTCTCACGGGAGGTCTGGCGAGCATGCTGGCTCGCAGTTGAACGGTCCTGCGTTGCATGAGAAAAGCATACAAAGCTAGCGTTGCAACTCCCGCGACGGCGCCCGGTACAGCGGCTGCTCCGCGCGTGACCGCAGACAGACACGACGTTCCCACTACGAATACCGTCGCCGTTAGCCAGACGGCGTGCAGTGCCAGGCTGACCAAATACGTCAGAGTGTTTTGCCGGATCCATGGGCTCACCAGCCTTGCCGCCACGGTCACCACCAGGGTCGCGCTCACGAGCCCACTCGCAAACGGAAGCGCTCCGGACCCAAGCATCGTCATCAAAAGAGTGCCCGCCAGCAGGACCCAGATTCCCAGGAGATTCCAGCCAATGGATTGATCGAAGATCCGTCTACCGTGTTTCGCCAACGCCGCTGCGGCGGGCGAGAGGGTCGCTCCGCGCTCCGCGCTCAGAATCTCCGTTGCTCCGCTATAGGCCGGCGGAGGACCCGCCAATGGAAGTTTTTCAGGCGCAGGCACGATGGCGGCGGCCGGCGCGCGTATTTCCCGCACCAATCTGTGTCCCGCCCGCTCCGACACGATGACCAATATGATAATGACTAGAAAGAACGACACGGCAGGCACGGCTAGCGGGGATTTGTAGTCACCCGGGCCTGGAGTCCAAAAGATGACGAAGGCATCGGTCGCGGCCAGGACGATCGCCGCTACCCACAACCATACCGGACTTGAGTTGACCTTGCTTTTCGCCACCGGGATACGCACTCAGCATATGCTACTCGCACCCCTGCCGTAACGATTCGGGCGCGCGGTGCGTGGTAAAAGATCGTCGAGCCGGCACGAAGGAGACGGGGTGCCAAATGCCCCGCTCCCCTCGGTCCCTACTCCGAGTCCAAGTCCGAGTCCAAGTCCGAGTCCAAGTCCGAGTCCGAGTCCGAGTCCAAGTCCGAGTCCAAGTCCGAGTCCAAGTCCTCAGGCCGGAACTCGAACTTCAATGTGACGACCTTTTTGAAGTCACCCTTCGTCGAGACTAGGGCCAGGCTCTCGAATTTGTGCGACTTGCCGTCGTGCGTGCCCTTCAGCTCAAACCGGGCGTGGTTGAAATCCGCGCCAGGCAGGAAGTCGAGGGGTGAGAGCTTCAAGTCCCACGTGGCGTCAGGGACAATCCATTGGCTCGCCTTGAGATCTGCGTCTTGCGCCGTCGCTTCCCCTTTGAAGCCATGCGCCGTGATTTTTACGTGGTGCAGTTTCAAGATGTGTTCTGCCCTTCGATTTCAGCGGGACCGCAACCGCACCCAGCTCATTCTCAGCAAGTCATCCAGATCTTCCTCGAGGTTGCGGAACGACGCGATCATGAACTTCTTCAGCGACAATGTGACGTACTCGCCAGGCGCGCCCTGCACGCCCGACTCGCCGCCGGATGGATCCGAAGGTCCCGGAAGCTTTTCCTTTCCCGTTCGTGAAGCGAGCGGGATCGTCGATGCGCTGAATGACTGAATCGCGAAACGAACGAAGGACGAGTATCTGATTATTGAGGTCTCAAACCTGAACCGGCGTTTGGTCTGAGATCATCGTGGCAATTTTGGCGCCGTCTACAATAGCACCGGGCGACCTCTGGCACTCCAAGCGGCGCTCAGCACCCGCTGCTCGGTTTTGCTTCATTTTGCATTGGTGTTCCCGGGGTGCTACGCTCAAGCTAATTTTGCAACTCACCTACCGTGCCGACCGACGTACTCTCGCATACATGTGCGTTACCACGGTACTGCTAGTCGTGCAATGGAATCTCGCAGCCCTTCAGCCGCTGCTGTACGTGTGGTTCCTCTTTATGGCAGTTTCGGTGGCCATCATCGCGCACAACCACAATCACGTACCGATCTGGCGGGCGCGAATTCTCAACATCCTGACCGACTACTGGCTGACGCTGTTCTACGGCTTTCCGGCCTTCGGTTGGATTCCGACCCACAACAAGAATCATCACCTCCTCAACAACAAAAAGGGCGATTACACAATCACCTACCGGATCAGCGAGAAGAACAATCTCTTCACGCTCCTCAGCTACCCGTCCATGAGCAGCTTTTTTCAGCAGGAGCCGATCGCAATTTACCTAAAGGCGCTGTGGCGCGGCAACCGGCCGAAGTTTTACCTCGCCGCATCGCAGTACCTGGTCCTGGGGCTCTACTACGCGGTAACGCTTGTGTGGAACTGGAAGAAGGCGGTGCTCTTCATCGTGATCCCACACCAGGTCTCACTGTTCAGCATCCTGATTTTCAACTACGTCCAGCACGTCCATA
>JBDTPR010000714.1:0-3654 GCA_039932635.1 Candidatus Solibacter sp. | reverse complement strand
TGCCGAGGCCGGCGGTGAATCCGGTGCAGAACGATTTGTCGCGCAATGCGCTGCCCTACGCCACTGCGTTGAGCGGCGCCTGTCCGTGGCTGGCGCCGAGTGTGAACGTGCTGCCGCCGGAGTACCGGAAGTTCAATTCGCGCGCGGTGTTCGTGCCCTCGATGGTGTTGGGGGCGGTGCTGCTGTTGATGGCCGGGTCTATGCTGCTGTACTCGCATTGGAGCGAGAAACAGTATTTGAAACAGGTTGAAGCGGAGATCGCAAAACTGGAGCCGGCGCACAAGCGGGCGGACGCGCTGGACAGGGACACGGAGCGCGCGCGGGCGCGGGCGCTGCTGCTGGACGGGTTCCGCAAGCAGACGCGGATGGACCTGGATGCGTTGAACGGGTTGACGCATTTGCTGGAGCCGCCGGCTTGGAGCAACAGCATCGAAATTGTGCGCGACGCGGTGCGGGTTGGGGGCGAGGCGCCGCAGACTTCGCAGTTGGTGAATATTCTGGATGCGTCGCCGTTCTTCGAAAAGACGGAGATTCAGATGTCGGCGCCGCGGGCGAATGGCGAGGCCTTCCAGATTCGCACCACGCGCAGGAGGGGCAAGTGAACCTCGGCACGCTGGATAAGAAGACGGCGATTATGGGCGCGGCGGGCGTGGCGGCGATTCTGCTGTTGCGGTTCGTGGTGCTGGCGGACCGGTCGCCGGAAGTGGTGACGGCGTCGGAATCGGTGCCGATGGCGGAGAAACGGCTGGAGCGGCTGCGGCAGATCGCGGCCACGGTGCCCGGCAAAGAAGCCGTGATGAAACTGGCCGCGAGCGAACTGGAATCGCGCGAGAAGGGGATGTTAAAGGCGGAGACCAGCGCGCAGGCGCAGGCGCAATTGCAGGATATGCTACACCGCGTGGGTCAGTTGAACGGAATCGACATACGCGGCGTGGAAGATGCGCGCATCAAGTTGCTGGGCAACGATTACGGCGAGGCGAGCGTGACGGTGCGCTTCAATTGCCTGATCGAGCAACTGGTGAATCTGCTGGCGGGGCTGGCGACGCAGCCGGAACTGGTTTCCACGAACCAGATCCAGGTGACGGGCGGGCAGGATAAGAACAAGGTGATTCAGGTGCGGCTCACGTTGTCGGGCGTGGTGGCGAAGAAACTGGCCCAGGAGAAAAAGGCCGGGGGTGGTTTATGAATCGCAGGCTGGTGTTGTTGAACGTGGTGCTGGCGGCGGTAGTGGTGTACGGCGGCATGCAGTTGCGCGGGGCATACCAGGCAGAGAAGGCGCGCGAGGCGGCGTTGAAGGCGAAGCAGATTACGCCGCTGCCCGCCCCGGCCTACACGGCGCTGGCGAACGATGGGCCGGTGCTGCCCTCCGGATACAACTACGTGGCGCAGAAGAATCTGTTTCATCCGTCGCGAGATCCGAATGTGCCGGTGGAATTGCCTCCTCCGCCGCCCCCTCCCCCGCCGATGCCGGAAGTGCCGAAATACCACGGGCAGATGAATTTGGGTGACGGACCGATGGCGATGCTGGTGGAAAAGCCGGGAATGGCGGAAAAAGCGGTAAAACCTGGAGACACCATCGGCCAATTCAAGCTGGTGGACGTCAATACTAGTGAGATCACTTTCGCCTGGACGTTCAACGGCGAAACAGTGCGGCGGTCGTTGCGGGAATTGGCAGACAGTTCGCAGGCGGCGGCTCCGGCGGCGGACAACCGTCCGGCGGCAGCAGCGGCGCCGCCCCCACCGCCTCCGGTGCAGGCGGCGTACGGGCCGGGCGAGGCGACGGGATTCGGGTTCAAGACGTGCGTGCCGAACGATACGACGCCGGAGGGCACGGTGGTGGGTGGGTTCCGCAAGACGATCTCGAAGACGCCGTTCGGTTCGGCCTGCAAGTGGGATCCGGTTAAGTAGGGAATGAGGAATTTTATGAAATTGTTTTTCGCAGTTTTAGTATCGGCAGCGGCGGTGATGGCGGCGGACGGGCAAGCGCCGGCGAAGAAGGCTTCGCCCGCGGCCCCGAAGGCGGCGAGCAAGAGCACGGCGAAGGCGCCGGAGAAGGTGAACGACGCTTCCAAGCCGGCGGCGATTCCAGCGGGCGCAGTGGCAGACGCCACGGGCGACTATCGCTACACGGATCCGCAGGGAAAGAAATGGATTTACCGCAAGACGCCATTTGGGGTTACGCGCCTGGAAGATTCGGCGGAGAATGCGGCGCCCAAAGCGGCTGCGGCGTCCGGCGGCGGGATCACGGCGTTCGATGAAGGCGATAAAGTGCGGTTCGAACGCAAGGGTCCGTTTGGCGTGTGGAAGTGGGAAAAGAAGAAGTCGGAAATGGACGAGTCCGAGAGGGCCGCGCTGCAGAATTCGCAGGCCAACCGTCAGCATGTGTCGAAGCAATAAGGGACACGGTAAGAAACGATTGGAACATTCATGCGCTTAATGCTCACCTTCCGGTTGACTCTGTTAGCGATGGCCGCGTGCGTTGCGATGCAGGCCCAGGTTGCGCCGTCGCGCGTGATTCAGCCGGCCGACAATCCGCCGCCGGCCCAGGCTCCAAAACCGGCCACGCAGCCGCAGAACGCTCCGGCGACCGATGCGCCGCGGTTGACGGATAGCGGGGCATTCGTGATGCCCAACGCGAGCCTGACGGAGATGATCGACCTGCTGGCGAAGCGCCTGAAGATCAACTATATTCTGGATCCGGCGGTACGCGGCACGGTTTCGATCTTCACGTACGGAGAAGTGAAGCCGGTGGATTATATGCCGCTGCTGGAGACGATCCTGCGGGTGAACGGCGCGGCGATGGTGAAGGTGGGCGAGCTGTACCGGATCGTGCCGGTGGCGAGAATCAATCAACTGCCGCTGACGCCGACGGTGAACGCGGACCCGAAGACTCTGCCGGACGATGAGCGGATGATCATGAACCTGATCTTCCTCAAGTACGCGACGGCGGTGGAGATACAGAATCTGGTGAAGCCGTTCCTGGGTGAAGGCGCGTACGTGAGCGTGTACGAGCCGGCGAATTTGCTGCTGATCGAGGACAATGCGCGCAGCATGCGGCGCACGATGGATTTGATCGCGCTGTTCGATAGCGACCAGTTCGCGGGCCAGCGGGTGCGGCTTTTCGAAGTGGAGAATAGCCGTCCGAGCGAATTGCAGCATGAGTTGGAGCAGGTGTTCAAGGCGTATTCGTTGAGCGATAAGGGGTCGGGGAGCGTGAAGTTCATTCCGGTGGACCGGATCAATACGATTATCGCTGTGGCGCCGAACCCGGGAATTTTCACGCAGGTGGAGACGTGGATCGGTAAGCTGGACATCGCGGTGAAATCGTCGGCGGGCAGCGTGAACAGTTATGTGTACCGCTTGAAATATGCGCGCGCGGACACGGTGGCGATGGCGATTATGGCGCTGTACAGCGGCAATCCATTCGCCATGATGGCGTTGAGCCAGATGGCCAACGCGCAAATGAACGGCGGCCTGGGCGGGGGCGCGATGGGCGCGGCCTACGGCGGCGGCATGAACGGCGGCTATGGCGGCGGAATGAATGGCGGCTATGGCGGCGGAATGAATGGCGGCTATGGCGGCGGAATGAATGGCGGCTATGGCGGCGGAATGAACGGCGGCTTTGGCGGAGGCATGGGCGGCTACGGCTACCCG
>JBDTPR010000713.1:0-3658 GCA_039932635.1 Candidatus Solibacter sp. | reverse complement strand
GTGGCGGCCGTGCCTGATGGGAAAATCTTACGTCAACGGCTGGAGCAATGCCCGCCGGGACGACCCGGCTGGAAGGAATATGAGGATACCTGCATTGAGGCGTTGAAATACCTCTTTGTGCCACCTCTGGAAGAACCGCACATCCAGCCCAGAAGTTATTCCGAGATTGACCGGCGCGATGCTGTCTTCCCCAATCGCAACATGGACGCAAACAACAATTGGGGGCATATCTTCAAGGAACTTGCGGCGCGGATGGTGCTGTTCGAGTTCAAGAATTATGACCGCGAAGAGATTGGCAAAGAAGAGACGAACCAGACCAGGAACTATCTGAACAAGCCGATGGGAAAACTCGCGATCATGTGCTGCAATCGCGCCCCGAATGAAGCGGCCCACATCAAACGCAATACCATCTACAGCGAGGATGGCAAGGTCATCCTGTTCGTGACGACTGAGCAGCTCATCGAAATGCTGTTTATTAAGGAACGCGGCGAAGATCCGTCCGACCTAATCATGGACATGATCGAGCGTTTCTACCTGCAGCACGAATAGTCTGTGCCTCGCCCAAACTCACTGCCGTGGATGGAGAGTGCCGACGCGAAGATGATTCGCGCGCATGAAAACATCGAGGGAGTTGCTCGGGAAATCAATGACTGGTTCGCGTCGATACAGGTCAAGATTTACCTAAAGACCGCTCCGGGAAATCCGGCACCGTGGCTAGTCGTTCACGCCACCGACCACATCCCGCCGATCCGGCTCAGCGTCCTTATAGGGGAATGCGTCCACAACATGCGATCCGCGGTCGACAATCTAGTCTGCGGCCTCGCCTTGACGCTGAAGTCCACCTGTAAGTGCCGTGACTTGGCGTTTCCCGTATACAAAGACCAGGCCGAGTGGGATGAAAAGGCGGACAAGCCGCTGAAGGGTATTCCTCCCCTTGCGAAGGAAGCGATACGCCAACTCCAGCCTTGGGCGGACACGGTCTCGCCCAATCTGCTGACGATTCTGAACAAACTGAGCAATATCGACAAGCACCGGGCCTGCAATTTTACCCTCGCCTATGGCCACGACGTTGTCTTCCGGGTGCATTGCAATAACGGCGTGATTCTGAATTTGGATGTGAAGGAGCCCCTTTACCTTGGTGACGTGCACACGATTCCGCTGCAGATAGATAAACGGTTGGTGGAGGGCAGCGCGCGAGTCCAGACATCGGGAACGTTCGTGCTCACCTTGCGCGAGGAGAGCGACTGGGATGACATTCCGGTGATGAAAGTCCTGGAGGACTGTTTCGACCACATCGAGCGCAGGGTCGTTCCCAAATTGAAACCGTTTTTTGAAAAGGCTTGAGCCCGATAGCATCTGCCGAGCGCTTTATCGCGGTTAGGAACGGCAAGTCGGCTGGCGACCTCGCATCGCTTACAGGTCCGCCATGATCGCGTCGCGCTGGACACCTTTATGCTGGGCGACCGCGCGCAGGATCGAACTGAACGTTCCGAGTCTGAGGGGATCGTGATTTGGAATAGCGATCCGATGGTGAGTCGGTTTGGCGGTTTCCAGAATGATGTGGCTACTGACCTGATGCACCCTGGCGTACTGCCATTTTCGGCACAAGAGGTCAGCCAGGCGCGCACCGGAAACGTCGCAGAGGAATCCTCATGCCACCAGGAGGACTTCGTCGCGGACCAGGTGAAGGCGAACACGCTCAGGCCGGGGCCGATCAAAGAAGAACGCAGAGGTTGCCTCCAGCACGTTCTTGCGCAATTCGTCCCACGTGTCCCCCTGGGTGAAAATGCTTTCCGTGAGGCATTCGGCGCAGTAACCGCCATCCGACTCCTGGACCACCTCGAACACCAGCTCAGCCATACGTCTATGATACGGCATGAGTTGGTATGACGGTGGATCAGCGATAGACCCCGCCGCTAAGGATTACTCCCGACAAGTCGGCCTCACAACGCCAATCGTCACGTGTCCGTATTCTGCCCACGCCGCATATCTAGTTGTCGGATTCCGCGTGGAGTCAATCTGTAGAGCCTGAATCCGCAAACGCCCCATTGCTCAAACATCGCAAGAGAATTCGCAAACCCCTCAATCACTTACCGCCCCACCCTCAACGAGTCCGCACGCCCGCATGATACTTCCTTGAGTATGGCGACCTCAGCTCAACTAACCGCGAACCGCGCCAATGCGCAGCGTTCCACCGGACCCCGCTCCCTCGAGGGCAAGTCCGTCTCCCGCTTCAACGCCCTGAAACACGGCGTCGATGCCGCCTCCATCGCGCTCCCCGGCGAAGACCCCGCCGCCTACCAGGCGTTCGCCGACGCCTATGACCAAACCTACCCGCTCCACAGCGTCATGCACCGCTTCCTCGTCGATAGCCTCATCCGCGCCGACTGGCACAAGCAGCGCCTTCAACGCCTCGAAGCCGACCTCATCCGCAAACTGCTCGACGAAACGCCCGGCGCCACCCTCATCGATGTGATGCTCTCCGATTCGCCCGCCGCCAAACTCCTCGCCCGCATCCAGCGCCAGATCGCCGCCCACGAGCGCGCCTGGTTCCGCGCCCACCGCGAACTCGTCCGCCTCGCCGCCAGCCTCGCCGCCGACCACCAGGATGGCATCGACCGCTATCTCGGCTTCGTCGCCCCCCAGCACCGCCCCGCCGCACCCAACCTCGAAGAGCCCGAGGAATTCGAATCGCCGGAACGAACCCAATCGCCCGCGCCCCAGACCGCCAAATCCTGGCCGCCGGTGGACGAAAAGACCGGCAAGCCCCTGTACTTCGTCGGCTAACATCCCAAAAACACCGGATTCGACCGGACCGCAGCCCGCCTGAAGACACATCGAACGCCACAATTCCCTCCGCCTGACAGGGGCAGCGAAGCGGCAATCACGGCGGCTCTCAGACCTAAGACCTGCGCCCACCCGCTACAATGAAGATTCGTGCCTATCACTTGTTATCTGGACGCATTTTCGGGAGTTAGCGGCGATATGCTGGTCGGCGCCCTGGCGGATGCCGGGGCCGATCAGGCCGCCATTATTGAGGCCATTACATCGCTCGATGTAGGCGCCAACGTCTCCTTCGAGAAGGTGAAACGCTCCGGCATCGGAGCCACCAAGTACCGTGTCGCGGTACAGGAAACCAAGGCCCACCGCCATCTCACGCCCATCATCAGGATGATCGAGAAGGCGGACATTGCGGAGCCCGCCAGGAAGAACGCCATCGCCATCTTCCGCCGTCTCGGCGAGGCCGAAGCGGCGGTGCACCAGGTGCCCATCGAGAAGGTCCACTTCCACGAAGTGGGCGCCGCCGATTCCATTGCGGACATCGTGGGCACGGCGGTCGCGCTCGATTCCCTGGAAGTCGAAACGCTCATCAGCTCCCCCCTCAATGTCGGCAGCGGCACGGTGCGCACGGAGCACGGCTTGCTGCCGGTGCCCGCGCCGGCTACCGCGCGACTGCTGATCGGAGTGCCGGTCTATGCACGCGGTCCCGCACTGGAATTGACCACGCCGACGGGCGCGGCCGTGGCCGTGACCCTGGCCCTGCGGTTCGGCGTGCTCCCGCCCATGAAGGTGACGGCCGCGGGCTACGGCGCGGGCGACCACGAGTTCCCGGACCACGCCAACGTGTTGCGCGTGATCCTGGGCGAACTCACGGCGG
>JBDTPR010000712.1:0-3662 GCA_039932635.1 Candidatus Solibacter sp. | reverse complement strand
TGGTATGCCGAGCGGCTGCGGGCGAAGCAATCGCGCGATGTGGCGCTATGGACGCGGCACCTGCGGGCATTGCAGCGCTTCCAGGCGGGCGGCGACTCGCTGGGACGCGGCGGAGTGGAAGAGCGGTTGGCCGCGGCGCGTAAACATCTGGCGCGGGTGAGCGCGGTGAGTTACTTGAAGGAATTGGAAGGCGGACTCGGCGCGGATCCGTTTTCGCTAAAATAGAAGCGTCGCCCACCTCCCCCGGGAAGCGGATCTTTTTCGAATGTCATTCGTCCACCTGCATTGCCATACGGATTATTCCCTGCTCGACGGCGCCTGCGATATCGACCAGTTGATGAAGATCATGGTCGAGCAGAAGATGCCCGCGGTCGCGATGACCGACCATGGGAATCTCTTCGGGGCGGTGAAGTTTTACAATGCGGCGAAGGCGTCGGGCATTCATCCGGTGATCGGCTGCGAGGTTTACGTTTCGCAGAAGGGGCACAAGGAAAGGTCCACGACCGACCGGTACAACCACCTGGTGCTGCTATGCGAAAACCAGGAAGGCTACAAGAACCTGATCAAACTGGTCTCCACCGCGTATCTGGAGGGCTTCTATTACAAGCCGCGCATCGATACCGATTTGTTGGCGTCGCATTCGAAAGGGTTGATCGGGATGTCGGCGTGCCTGCGCGGACACATTCCGGAGACGCTGCTTTCCGACAAGTACGACGATGCGCGTCGCATGGCGCATCAGTATGGCGACATTTTCGGGCAGAAGAATTTTTTCCTGGAGATTCAGGACCACCACCTGGAGCAGGACAAGCGGCTGACTCCGGCGCTGGTGCAGCTATCGAGCGAGACCGGTTTCCCGCTGGTGGCGACCAACGATTCGCACTACCTGCGCAAAGAAGATGCGCGCGCGCACGAAATCCTCATGTGCATTCAGACCGGCAAGAATTTCAACGATCCCAACCGGATGCGTTGGAGTACGCCGGATTTCTACCTGAAGACGCGCGACGAAATGATGGAGCTGTTCGGCGAGTTGGAACACGCCATCGACCGCACCTGGGATATCGCGCAGCGCTGCCACGTAAAGCTGGAGAAGGTGCTGGATCCGTTCCCTCGCTTCGACATCCCGACCGAGCACACCACCGATACGTACTTCGAGTATGTGGCGCGCATGGGCTTCGAGAAACGGCGTTCGCGCCTGGAAGCCATGCAGGCGAAGGGTACGCTGAAGTGCGACCTGGCGGAGTATGCCGAGCGGCTGGATCGCGAAATCAAAATGATCCAGAATATGAAGTTCTCCGGCTACTTCCTGGTGGTGTGGGACTTCATAAGGTACGCCAAGGATGTCGGCATCCCGGTGGGTCCGGGGCGCGGCTCTGCGGCGGGCAGCCTGGTGAGCTACGCGATGGAGATCACGGACATCGATCCGCTGCAATACGGGCTGCTGTTCGAGCGATTTTTGAATCCGGAGCGCGTCAGCTTCCCCGACGTCGACGTGGATTTCTGCATGAATCGCCGCGGCGAAGTGATCAAGTACGTGACCGAGAAATACGGCCGCGAGCAGGTGGCGCAGATCATCACGTTTAATACGCTGGGCGCGCGCGCCGCGCTGAAGGACGTGGGGCGGGTGTTGGGCGTACCGATCGCGAACGTGGAGCGCCTCACCAAGTTGGTGCCAGCGACGCTGAACATTTCTCTGCAAGAGGCAATCGATCAGGAGCCCGGGTTCAAGGATGCTGCGAGAGCCGATCCCCTCATCCAGGACGTGCTTAACGTCGCTCTGCGATTGGAAGGGCTATCACGCAATTGCTCGGTGCATGCGGCGGGCGTGGTGATTTCGCCGCTGCCGCTGCGCGACCTGGTGCCGTTGTATAAGACCAACCGCGACGAAATTGTGACCCAGTTCGACATGGGCGGGCTGGAAAAACTCCAGCTGCTCAAGATGGATTTTCTGGGCCTGACAACCCTGACGCTAATCCAGGACGCGGTCCGCCTGATCGAAAAGCGTCACGGCGTGAAACTGGTGACCGAAGATCTGCCGCTCGACGATAAGGTCACGTACGAGGTCTTCTGCAAAGGTTTCACCAGCGGCGTGTTCCAGTTCGAATCGGGCGGCATGCGCGATATTCTGCGCCGCTATCAGCCCAGCCGCCTGGAAGATCTCACCGCGCTGAATGCGCTCTACCGTCCCGGCCCGATTCAGGGCGGCATGGTGGACGATTTCATCGAGCGCAAATGGGGCCGCAACAGGGTTGTGTACGATCTGCCGGAGCTGAAGGAACTGCTGGAAGAGACCTACGGCGTCATCGTGTATCAGGAACAGGTGATGCAAATCGCCAATCGCATCGCCGGTTACTCGCTGGGCGATGCCGATCTTCTGCGCCGCGCGATGGGCAAGAAGAAGATCGAGGAGATGGCGAAGCAGCGCGAGCGGTTTATCAAGGGCGCGCTGGCTAAGGGCTTTCCGGAAAAGAAGGTCGCGAAGATATTCGACCTGATGGAGCAGTTCGCGGGCTACGGCTTCAATAAATCGCACTCGGCGGCGTATGCGTTCCTGGCGTTCGTCACGGCGTATCTCAAGGGCCACTACCCGATCGATTTCATGGCCGCGCTGCTGACCTCGGAAACCGGGAACACCGCAAAAGTCGTGAAGTACATCAACGAGTGCCGCGAAATGGGCATTCGGATTCTGCCGCCTGACATCAACCATAGCGAGTGGACATTCACGCCCGATGGCGAAGCCATCCGCTTCGGCATGGGCGCGATCAAGAACCTGGGGCAATCGGCCGTGGAGGCCATCGGCGAGGCGCGCGCGGAGGTGGGGAAGTTCACGTCGCTGCACGAATTCTGCGAGAAGGTGGATCTGGGCTCGATTAACCGGCGGATGATCGAGAGCCTGATCAAGGCGGGTGCCATGGATTCGCTGGAAGGCACGCGGAGCCAGATGATGGCGGCCGTGGAAGGCGCGATGGAATCGGGCCAGCGGGCGCAGCGCGATCGCGAGAGCGGACAGGTGGGGCTGTTCGGCGAGATCATCGAGGCCGGCGAATCGGTGGCGCAGCCGCTGCCCAATGTTCCGGATTGGACGGATAAGGAAAAGTTGGCGGGCGAGAAGGAACTGCTCGGCTTCTGGGTGACGGGGCATCCGCTGGACAGGTATCTGGATAAGGTCGGCGAGTTGGCCACGCACGACAGCTCGAATCTCGAAGGGCTGGCGAAGAACGCGGAGGTCACACTGTGCGGCGTGCTCACCGGAATCACGCGCAAACGCAATAAGGAAGGCAAGCCCTGGTGCGTGATGCAACTCGAGGATCGCACGGGGAGCATCGAGTCGCTGGTGTTTGCCACGGCGTACGAGCGGATTGCGTCTCAGGTGATCGAGGACACCGCGGTGATGGTGCGCGGGCTGGTGCTGCCGGAAGAGAATGCGATGCCCAAGGTTTCGGTGCAGGAGATTGTGTCGCTGGATAATGTGCGCATCGATATGCCTGGGGTGATTTCGATTCGAGTATGGATCGGGCGCGATGGCGGCGTGGATCGGGCGGCGGCGTTGGAAGAGTTGTTCAAGCGCAAGCCAGGGACGACGGCGGTGCGATTGCGGTTGGAGGCGCCGCGCGATTTCTCGTTGCTGCTGGATGTGGCGGCGAAGGTGCGGCCGGATCGCGAAT
>JBDTPR010000711.1:0-3664 GCA_039932635.1 Candidatus Solibacter sp. | reverse complement strand
TAGTCCTAGCCGAATCAGAGCCGCGACCGTTAGGGAGCGGACGGCACCAAATTAGCGACCGCTCCCTGACGGTCGCGGCTCTGCTGGGTTGTTTGGCATTCAAACAGACAATGGATGCCAACCTGCCTCCCTAACCGAGGGAGCGTGAACAGCATGAAGACAGTCGCGGGAGTTTTCGGTTCCAGCCAGGTTGCGAAGCGCGCGGCGGAGGTCCTACGGCAGGTGGGCCTTGCCAACATTAGTTTGTTATTCCCCGGCTCTTCCGAGTCTTCTCTTGACGCCGTGCCCACAGACCCAACGGAACAGCCCGGCATGGGCGCCGCTCTCGGCGGCCTGGTCGGCGGCGCGGTCGGTATGGCGAGCGGACTCGGAATCGGCGCGGCCGCCTCGCTACTCGTCCCCGGAGTGGGACCGGTGCTCGCTATCGGTCTCGCCGGAGCCGCCCTTTTCGGCGCGAGTGGCGCGGCCGGCGGCGCGGCGGCCGGCGCCGCCTTGGAACAGGACTCCACCATCGGCCTTCCCGCCGACGAGCTTTACGTCTACAAGGATGCGCTGCGCCGCGGCAAATCCGTGCTCTTCGTGCAGGCGGGCGATGACGACGAGGCACAGCGCGCCACCATGGCGCTGAATGCTGCAGGCGCCGAGTCCATCGACGCCGCTCGCGACCAGCATTGGATTGGTCTGCGCGATGCCGAGCGCGAACACTACCAGTCGCTGGGCGGGAGCTTCGACCAGGATGAGCGCGAATATCGCAGGGGCTTTCAGGCCGCGATGTCCGACCAGGGCGGCTCCCGCTCTGCCGAACGGGAAGCCTCCAGCTACGCATACCGCCGCGGCTACGATCGCGGCGTGGAATGGTGCCGCGAAATGAACCAGAACCAGCGAACCTCTATTTGACCGCGAGCGGCGCTACCTTCGCCTGCTTCAGTTGAGCGTTGATGGCCGTCAGGCCCGTGGTCTTAAGTGCGGTCCATTTGGACATCAGCTTGGCCACTTGCGCGCGCCGGTCTGTGATCGCGGCGGAAAGCTGGGATGTCGGCGCTACCTCGGCCGATTCCAATTGACGCATCAACGTGGTCAGCGAACCCGTCGCATTCCCCAGAGTCTCGGGACCGGCCTCGATCGCGCCGCGTCCACCACCGCCGCCGCGTCCTCCCCGGCCGCCGCCGGTAGCGCCTTCGATGGCCACTGCCTGTTTATCGAATTCGGCGAGCGCGCTTGCCGTTGCGCCCTCCGCCTTGGTGTCGCGAATTTGAGCGCGCAGTGCGCGTAACTGCGCGAGAGCCTTCTGTACTGCCAGCGCCTCGTCATAGAGCGCTTTCGAGAGCGTGGATTGCTGTTGCAGCGTCAGCACCGGGGTTCTCACCCGAGGATCCATCTTGAGCGTGAGCGACTGCGTGTAACTTTGACCGTTGGCTGTAAGCTTTACGGTGTAGCGTCCCGGCGCGGCCCAGATCGACGTGATCGTTGGCGGCGTATTGTGGGCGATGGCGGCGGAAGAATAATTGGCCCCGCCACCGCGCCCGCCCGCCACCGCGAGCGGCGTGTAGTGCATGTCCCACAGATAGCGATGCATCCCCGGAGTGGCGGGCAGGCTGTGCGCCGGCCGCACCCAATAGGTGGGGATGGCCAGGCCCGGCTCGATGGGTTCCTCGGGATCGGCGCTGGAATACCGGCGCACCAGCGCGCCCGCGGAATCCAGAATCTCGAGCGTGACGGGGCCGCTCGTGCCCGCGCCTAGATAGTAGTCCAATATGGCGCCATCCGGAGGATTCGGCGAGCCCGGCTCATCGGGCGGCAGCGGCGTGTCCGAGTTCATATTCCAACGCACGCGGATCGCGGTCTGCGGCTTGAAGAGGAAGGCGTTCGACGATGCGACCTTGTCGCTCATCTGGCGCAGCGGCGTGATATTGTCGAGCACCCAGAAGCCGCGCCCATGCGTGGCCACAATGATGTCATCGTCATGCACGATCAGGTCGCGGATCGAACTGGCCGGCATGTTGAGGCGCAGCGATTGCCAGTGATCGCCGTCGTCGAAGCTCACATAGGTCTCCCGCTCCGTGCCCGCGAACAGCAGCCCCTTCGTCTTGGGATCTTCGCGCACCACATCTACCGGAGCGCCATCGGGAATTCCGCTCACGATCTCGGTCCACGATTTGCCGGCGTCGTGCGTGCGGAAGATGTGCGGGCGCATATCGTCCAGCCGCAGCGTGTTGACCGCGGCGTAAGCCGTGAGCCCGTCGAAATGTCCGCCATCGATAATTGAGACCTTCATCCACGGCGAAATTGCCGGCGGCGTGACGTCCTTCCAATGCAGCCCGCCATCGATGGTCAGGTGGATCAGGCCGTCATCAGTGCCGGCCCAGATACGATTGATGTCGGTCGGCGCGGGGGCGATCGTGTAGATCACGCCCTTCTGGCCGGGCTGCGCGGTAGGCTGGTCGCGAAACTTACCCACGCTGGCCGGAATCTCCCACGTCTTGCGCGTCAGGTCGGGTGAGATCTCTTTCCAACTGCGCCCGCCGTCGGCGGCGCGGAACATGGTGTTCGCAGCGAAGAACATGACGTGCGGATCGGCCTGCGAAAATACTGCCGGCGCGGTGCGCAGCGTGCGGAAATTGGGGCCGCGCACCGGCTTCGGCGCGACGTTCTCCGTCTGCCCGGTGCGCCGGTCGAAGCGCGTGACCTTGCCGCCGTAAACGATGTTGGCGTCGAGCGGATCGGGCACCGCATAGCCATACTCTTCCACCCCCACCGGCTGCCACTCGCGGAACGTGATCTGCCCGTAATTGCCGCGCGTCGCGATGCAGGCCGAGCCGCTCTCCTGCTGCCCGCTGCATACGCGATAGGGAAAATCGTTGTCGGCGTTCACGTGGTACATCTGCGCGGTCGATTGGTTGTACCAGGAACTCCACGTCTCGCCGCGATTCACGCTGATGATCGCTCCTTGATCGCTCACAATCAGAATGATGTCGGGGTTATTCGGATTGATCCAGATGCGCTGGTAATCGTCGCCGCCGGGCGCGCCGCGGAAACCCGTCCATGTCTTGCCGCCATCCGTCGATTTCCACGCGACCGTGCTGGCCACGTACACGGTATCGGGATCCTTCGGATCGACAGTGGGAACTGAAAGATCGCCGCCGCCGATCCGCCCCGCCGGCCGCGCATCGGTGGTGGCGCGCACCCAATGTTCGCCGGCATCATCGCTGCGGTAGATACCGACTGCGCCGGATGTTGCGATGCTGGCGTAGAGCCGATTCGTATTGCTCGGCGAGATCCCGATATTGGCCTGTATGAAGCCGTCGGCGCCCGAGGGGATTCCGTTGGTGAGCGGACGCCACGTAGTGCCGCCGTCGGTGGACTTGAACATTCCGCCGCCGGGGCCGGTCCACGCACTGTTTTCCCAAGGACCCTGCCGGGCCTCCCATAGGGCCGCGTAGATTGTGTCTGGATGCGCGGGATCGATCTGCACTTCGCTCGCGCCGGTGTTTTCGTCCTTGCCCAGCACCCTGGTGAAATTGCGGCCGCCATCGGTGGAACGGTAGAGTCCGCGCTCCGCGTTGGGGCCGTAAGGGTGGCCCAGCACCGCGACGAAAACCTTATCGGGATTGCGCGGGTCCACCGCGATCTGCGGAATCTGCTGGCCGTCGCGCAGGCCGAGGTG
>JBDTPR010000710.1:0-3668 GCA_039932635.1 Candidatus Solibacter sp. | reverse complement strand
CGAATTCGGCCAGCAGCGCGGCGGCCACCGCCGCCGTGAGCGCCACCGGCTTGCCGGTCCGCGAGTACGCCGACACGCGTTGCTCCGCGTGGTTCAGGTGGACAATCGCGCGCACGCCGTCCACTTTCTGCTGCATGATCCAAGCCGGGTCGCCGAGCAGGACTTCGGCCTCGCGGGAGCCAATCGGGTTCAGGAGCATCGGCCGGTACGGGGCGCCGTCGCGCGCCGTTGTGGCGGGACTGGTAGCCGCCGGGCTGCTGGTCATGGGAGCCATTGCCGCAGCCGCCGCGCCGGGCTGGTAACCGCTGGCGATCTTTTTCGCGCGGATGTCGCGGGCCATCTTTTGCGCTGCTTCCAAGGTCACCGGCTTGACCGTCTTGAGTTGCGGGACCTGCGTCCCGCCTCTCCGTCCGCTGAAGCAGAGGACCGAATGTCCCCCGCTCACCGCGTCGACCGTAATCGTGTACTGCTTATCGGCCCCGCCGACCGTGCTGTAAAGCGTTTCCGTCGTCATCTTTATGCCACCTTCGCCGCGCGCTTGCGCTTCGCGGCCACAACCACCGGCGCGACCACTTTGGGGGCGCGCGGCTTGCGGGTCTTCTTCGCCGTGGGAGGCGCGATCACGGTGAACACCGGCTCGGCCTCCGCCACGATCGCATCCAGGATGCTGACCGGCTGCGCGGCCATCATGCCCATGCCCATCTGGTCCGCGAACGTATCGGCGGGCGCGGCCACTTCGACGGCCAGAACGACCGGCGTCAAATCCACCGGCGCATCCACCGGAAGATTGTCAATCGCTTCCTGAAGCTGCTCGCGCGATGCCTTGCGCAGCCACTCCGCGATGAGGCCGGAGTAATCGCGCTCGGGCTTCGCAGCGCCCTTGCCAGCGCTCGCAGGCGCGATGCCCGCCGCTTTATTCGCGCGCATGGTTTCCCACGCTTTCTTTGCCGATGCCACTCTGTCCGTTGTCGTTTTCATTGCTCGTTTCCTCTATTAAGATTGTGCCACGAAGGCACGGTGCTTGTCAAGTATGTGACGCAAAATAATTCTGCTTTTTTTGGAGGCGCTGCCGGGCGCCTGGAAGGTTAAGGGTAAAGGGTAAAGGTAAAGGGCGGATTATCGCCCGTGGGAGCCCCTAGGGGCCGCCGATCCGCCCGCCGGTGTAGTGGGTGGCTGGCCGGGCGGTCGCGTTTAGGTTGAACTGGCGGTCGCCTACGCGCGGGGCTAGTCCCCGCTTTCCGCCCGGTGGCCACCACGGCTGCCGGGGCCCCTACCCTCTCGCCCCTGTAAAGGGCGCGCGGTTTACGAGGAAATTAAGGCCAATCTCAACCCTCCATAGAGGCCAAATTCGACCCTCCTTAGGTGCCGATCTCGACCCTCCTTAGGTGCCGATCTCAACCCTCCTTAGGTGCCGATCTCAACCCTCCTTAGGTGCCGATCTCAACCCTACCCCCAGATCCGTAAGTTGCGAATAAAGCAAATCTACTTCGGAGTTAATGAGGACGCGCCGCCGGGCCTCACAGGTGGACGGGTAAGGGTAAGGGAAAGGGTAGGGATAGGGGCCGGTGGACGGCCTGGGAGCGCCCCGAAGGGTAAGGGTAAGGGAAAGGGTATAGGCGGGTTCGCGACGCCGGGAGCGCCCGGAAACCGGGTATATAGGGTGAACTACGCCGCTCGAACGCGACGGTTTCTCAAGCTACGCATGAGACTACAACCTCTGCGTTGGCGCTTGACGGGGCATTCCACCCCGATCTTTGAAGAATTACTTGTGCCGACACATGATCCCGGCTAGCCGACAATCCGCAAGCCGGGCAAGCATGCCAACGATCTGCGAGGGTCTTAGGCACGCGCTGCCCGCAGGTGCAAGTCTGCGACGTGCCGCGAGGGTCAACCTGGATGACTCGTCTACCGGCGCACGCTGCCTTGTAGACGATCATCGCCAGGAACATCGACCATCCTGCATCGTGAACGGACTTCGCCAGCAGCCCGCCGGCAAGTCCCTTCACGTTCAAATCTTCGACGGCGATCACGCCGTATTCGTTGACCAGCTTTCGCGATTCCTTGTGATGGAAGTCTGCTCGCTGGTTGCGGACGTGGACGTGCGCCCGCTGGAGCAACCGGACAGCCTTGCGTCTTCGGTTGCTTCCCTTCTTTCGCCGCGCCACCTTCCGTTGGCACCGGCGCAAGCGAGCCTGAGCGTTGCGGTAGTAGCGCGGGTTCTTAATCGCCGTGCCGTCGGCCAGCACGGCGAAGCTATTCAGCCCTACATCGATTCCCGTGGCGCTGTCGGTGGCAGGCAGCCGCGCGGCGTCCCGTTCCACGCTGAAGCAAGCGAACCAGCGGCCAGCCTCACGCTTGATCGTCACAGTCTTGACCGTGCCTTCCAGCGGGCGGTGCAGATTGAGCTTGATGTGCCCTGCGCCATGGATACGCAACTTGCCGCTATCCAGTAACCTCCAGCCATTACCAGAGTTCGGGAACGTCAGGCTGTCGTAGCGGCGGAAGGAGCGGTAACGCGGATACCCTGGCTTCTCGCCGCATTTCACGCGGCCAAAGAACGCCCGAAAGGCTTTATCGACCCTTCGCAGCACGTCTTGGCAACAGGTGAAATTCGTCAACGTCAGGCATCCGTCAGCTTTCATGGCCTTCAACTGATTCGCCTGATCGTAGTAGTTGATCGATTTGCGGCATGTCTTCCAGGCGTCCGTTCTTTCCTGGACGGCTGCGTTGTACAAAGATGCCGCCTCTTGCAGTTCCATTGCAAGAAAGTCCGCCTGTGGTTTGGTCGGCAGAAGACGGTATTTGTACGTCAATCTCACACCTTATAGTGCGCTAAGAGCCCTGTATTTACTAGGGCTAGAAGTACTGTCGGTAGGGCACAAAAGGCCCATCGGTGCGGAGCGCCGAAAGTCTATTCCCAGATGCAATCACAACAGCCCCAAAAGCCGGGACCGGCGCCTGCCGCCGTTTCGCTGGCGCAGGTCGAAACGCTGGCCTCCATCGGGTGCACGCTGGAAGAAATCGCCGCCGTCGTCGATCTCTCCAAGCGCACTTTGATTCGACGCGGAAAAGACGCCGCCTTCCTCGAAGCCATCGAACGCGGTCGCGCCAAAGGCCGCGCCTCGCTGCGCCGTATGCAGTGGGCCGCCGCCGCCGCCGGCAACGTCACCGCGCAAATCTGGCTCGGCAAACAACTGCTCGCGCAACGCAGCTTCGAGCGCGAAGAGAAAACCGACGCCATCGTAACGGCGCCGCCGCTGATTATCCAAACCTACAATGATTCGTCTGAGCCAACCGCAGTCGCGGATCTTCCTGAACCCGTCGAGATTTAGGGTCGTATGCGCGGGCCGCCGCTTCGGCAAAACCTACCTTGCGATTCCAGAACTGGTTCGCAAAGTATGGGCCAAGCCGAACGCGCTCGCGTGGTATCTGGCGCCGACCTACCGCCAGGCCAAACAGATCGCATGGCGCGAGCTGAAGGAAACCGGCCGCGACTACCTCGCCGAGAAACCCAACGAAACCGATCTCTCCGTCTCGCTCATCGGCGGCGGACGCATCGCGCTGCGCGGCGCCGCTAACTACGACGCGCTGCGCGGGCCTGGTCTCGATTTCGCCGTGCTCGACGAGTACGCCGACATGGCGCCGGCCGTCTGGACCGAGATCATCCG
>JBDTPR010000709.1:0-3670 GCA_039932635.1 Candidatus Solibacter sp. | reverse complement strand
GACAACGTCTTCCTCTACGACATCGACGACCTGCAGGAAGTGGTCAACTCCAACCTCCGCGAACGCATGAAAGAGGCCGACCACGCCGAGACCCTGGTCGGCGAAGAGGTGGAGCGCACCATGGCGCGCCTCAAGGTGGCCGAGGTCACGCCGCTCATCGTCAGCCTGCAGGAACAGCTGGAAGCCATACGCCTGGGCGAGATGGAAAAGGTCCGCCGGCGCCTGGGCTCGCTGACTCCCCAGCAGGAGGAGGCGCTCGAGGCGCTCACTCACGGCATCATCAATAAGATTGCCCACGGCCCGATTTCCGAACTCCGCACACACGCCGGAAAACCCGAGGGCGCGCAGGTCATCGCCACGATTCGAAAGGCCTTCCACCTACAGGACTGATCTATGTTCATGAGACCCATTTCATGAGACCCATGCTCGTGATCGCTTCCCGTGGTTCCCAACTCGCCCTCTGGCAGGCCCGCTGGGTCGAATCCCAATTGATCGCCGCGGGACACGAATGCCGCATCGAGATCATCAAAACCACAGGCGATAAAATCACCGATGTGCCGCTCGCCAAGGTCGGCGGCAAGGGCCTCTTCACCAAGGAAATCGAGGAGGCGCTGCTCGACAGGCGGGCGCAGTTGGCCGTCCACAGCTTGAAGGATCTGCCGACTGAACTCCCCGAGGGCCTGGTGCTCGCCGCCGTGCCCGAGCGGCAGGATCCGTGCGACGCGGTGATCGGTCGCAAGCTCGCTGAACTGGCGCAGGGCGCAAAGGTGGGCACGAGTTCTCTGCGCCGCTCCGCGCAGCTTCGCAGGCTCCGTCCCGACCTGGTGATCGAATCGGTGCGCGGCAATCTCGATACCCGTCTGCGCAAGTTGGACGAAGGCCAGTACGACGCCATCCTGCTGGCGGCCGCCGGACTCAAGCGCCTCGGCTGGGGCGATCGTATTGCCGAGATCCTGCCGCCTTCGGTGATGTGCCCGGCCGTGGGACAGGGCGCGCTCGCCATCGAAACGTGCGCCGGTTTCGATCTGCCGCCGGTGCTCGATCACGCCGCCACTCACACCGCGGTGCTCGCCGAACGCGCCGTACTGCATGCGCTCGGTGGAGGCTGTCAGGTACCGATCGGCGCGTACGCCACGGTGCACGGAGATCGCCTGCAAATTCAGGCCGTCGTCGCGGCGCCCGACGGGTCGCAGGTGATCGGCGCGCAAGCCGAAGGCGAGGCCGCAAAGGCCGCGGAAATCGGCACGGCATTGGCCGCCGAGTTACTGGGTAAAGGAGCGCGGGAACTCCTGGAGTCCATACCAAGGTGAAGGTCTACCTGGTAGGTGCAGGACCGGGAGATCCCGAGCTTCTGACCCTCAAAGGCCGGCGCGTCCTGCAACAGGCCGACTCCGTGCTTTACGATCATCTGGCCAACTCCGCGCTGCTCGCGCTGGCCCCGGCGCATGCCGAGCGGCTGTACGTCGGCAAGAAGAAATCCGACCACGAATTCTCGCAGACCGAGATCGGCGAACTGCTGATTGAGCGCGCCCGGCGCGGGCTTACCGTAGTGCGCCTCAAGGGCGGCGACCCCTTCATCTTCGGCCGCGGCGGCGAGGAGGCCGAGGCACTGGCCGACGCCGGCATTCCCTTCGAAATCGTCCCCGGCGTCACCACGCCCCTGGGCATCGCGGCCTACACCGGCGTCCCGCTCACACACCGCGAGCACACGTCGGCCGTCACCTTCGTCACCGGCCACTCGGCGCAGGCCATCGATTGGGGCAAGATCGGGCAGGCGGAAACCCTGGTGATCTTCATGGGGCTGACGACCTTCCCGGAGATCGCGCGTGAATTGATCGCCAACGGCCGCGACTCCGATACCCCGGCGATGGCCGTGCGCTGGGCGACCAAACCCGAGCAGCACACCGTGGTAGGAACGCTCGGGACGTTGCCCGGCTTGCTTGCCGGGATGAAGCCTCCGGCCACGATCATCGTGGGCGAGGTTGTTCGCCTGCGCGAGAAGCTGGATTGGTACGAACGCCTGCCGCTTTTCGGTAAGCGCATCGTCGTGACGCGCGCCATCGAGCAGGCGGGTGTGTTGGCCGCGCAGCTCTCCGCGCTCGGCGCGCAGGTTCTGGAATTGCCCACCATCGAGATCCGGCCGGCGGAAGATCCCCTCCCGCTCAAGCACGCCATCTCTCGCCTCGAGACCTACGACTGGCTGATCTTCACTTCCGCCAACGCCGTCCGATATTTTATGGAGTGCATGGACGCCGGGCCTTACGATCTGCGCAAGTTGCGCGCGCGCATCTGCGCCATCGGTCCGGCCACTCGCGCGGCGATCGAAGCGCTACACATCAAGGTGGATCTGATGCCCCGGGAGTACGTGGCGGAGAGCCTGGTGGCAGCCTTCGCCGCCATCGACCTGGAGGGGAAGCGTGTCCTGCTGCCGCGTGCCGCCGTGGCACGCGATCTGGTGCCCGACGAACTCACGCGGCGCGGCGCCGAGGTGGAAGTGGTGGAAGCCTATCGCACGGTGGTGCCTGAGGACATCGCCTGGTCCCTTCATCGCGTGTTCCAACAGCGTCCCGATTGCCTGACCTTCACCAGTTCGTCCACCGTGCGCAACCTGGTGGCAGCGGCTGGCGTGGAAGCGCTGCGAGGAATTCCCGCGGTTTCCATCGGTCCCGTTACCACGCAGACGGCACGGGAGTCAGGCCTCACCGTGAGCGCGCAGGCCGCCATTTTCACCGTCGAAGGTCTTGTTCAGGCCGTGCTCGGGATGTACACTGAAGTGACTCCCCCGTCCGAAAAAGCGCCGTCCGAAAAAGAATGAGATCCCACATCATTGGCATCGCGGGTCCGTCCAGTTCCGGGAAATCCGAACTGGCCCAACAGCTTGTGCAAAGGCTGCCCGGCACCTCGATCGTTTCGCTCGATTCCTACTACCGCGGCATGGACGAAATTCCGCTCGAAGAACGCAAGAAGGTCAACTTCGACCATCCGGATTCCATCGATTGGGAACTGCTGCACGAGCACCTGGTAGCCATCGCGGGCGGGCGTGCCTTCGTTGAGCCGGTCTACTCGTTCGCCGATTACGCGCGCACCACCGAGACACGCCGCATCGAACCGGCCGACTTCCTGATTGTGGAAGGTCTGTTCACGCTCTACTGGCCCGAATTGCGAGCCATGCTCGACACCAAAGTCTACGTGCAGACCGACCCCGAAGTCTGCTTCCAGCGCCGCCTGGCGCGCGATGTTGCCGAGCGCGGCCGTACCCCCGAGAGCGTGCGCCAGCAGTACGAAAAGACCGTGCGTCCCAGCGCCGAGTGGTTCGTCTACCCCACCGAAAAATACGCCGACCTGGTGGTCAGCGGCGAAGAGCCGTTCGACCGTTCCACCAGCGCCGTAGTAGCGGCCCTGCACCAAGCGAAAGCCGCCAGATCAGAGCCGCGACCGTCAGGGAGCGTTGCTAATCGGTCCTTGACTTTCAAGTTAGCCACCGCTCCCTAACGGTCGCGGCTCTTACGGGCGCCTACTTAATCACGCGGTACATCAGCTTCCGGTACTGCACCACGCTGCCCTTATTGTGCTGCTGCAGCGCGAAGTAGCCCTTGGTGAACTTATTGGTCTCGTCCACGTAATCTGTGGCCACTTTGTCGTTCACCTTGATGATGATGTGGTTGCCCTT